>JADZCB010000240.1 GCA_020851775.1 Gammaproteobacteria bacterium | reverse complement strand
GCCCAATGCACCCAGACGCGCTGGTCCCAGGTGATCTCGTCCTCGGCGTGGCGGATGAGATTGGGCTGCGTGACCTTGATCAGTTTGCCGCTGTCGAGCTTCACGTTGAACACCGACAGATCGCCCATGTAGGCGATGCCGTCGATGACGCCCGATGCACAGTTCTCGACGGTGTTCTCAGGCGCCTCGTGCGTGATGGCGATTTTCTCGGGCCGCACCGCGACGCAGAGTTGAGAGTTCGGCGGCGCGGCGACGCCGTGATTGATGAAGATTGTGCAACCCGCTTCTTCGGACGCGATGCGGACGTAGTCGTTGTCCTCGTCGATGATGCGGCCTTCGAACAGGTTGACGGTACCGATGAAATCGGCGACGAAACGGCTGGTCGGAAATTCGTAGATTTCCTTCGGCGTGCCGACCTGCACGATCTGGCCGAGGTTCATGACCCCGATGCGGCTCGCGAGCGTCATCGCCTCTTCCTGATCATGCGTGACGACGATGAAGGTCACGCCGAGCTTGTCCTGGAGATTGATCAGCTCGAACTGCGTCGCTTCGCGCAGCTTGCGATCGAGAGCACCGAGCGGCTCGTCGAGCAGCAGCAGCTTCGGCTCCTTGATCAGCGCGCGCGCGAGCGCGACGCGCTGACGCTGGCCACCAGAGAGCTGATGCGGTTTGCGCTTCGCGAACGGCGAGAGCTTCACGAGTGCCAGCATCGCGGCGACACGTTCGAGGATTTCGCGCTTCGGCTTGCGGTCCTGCTTCAGTCCGAACGCGACGTTGTCCTGCACCGTCATGTGCGGGAACAGCGCGTAGGACTGGAACATCATGTTGACCGGGCGGCGATATGGCGGGATGCCCGCCATGTCCTGCCCGTCGATGAAGATTGCGCCCGACGTCGGCTCCTCGAAGCCTGCGAGCATGCGCAGCAGCGTGCTCTTGCCGCAACCGGATCCGCCGAGCAGGCAGAAGAGCTCCTGCCTGTAGACGTTCAGCGACACCTTGTTGACGGCAGTGAAGTCGCCGAATTTTTTCGTGACCTCGTGGAGCCGGAGGTAGGGGACGGCCGCCGGATCCTGCCATGGCTCGACGGTCGCCGGAACGGGCTTGCCGGCCTCATGCACGCCCGCTTGCCCTCCCGCTCGTCTGCCGCCCTGGAATGCTTACTGGTTCGTCTTGATCCGCGTCCATGTGCGGGTCACGAGCCGATCGTATTCCGGCGTGTTCACGACGTTCGGGAACAGGTTGTTCTTCGTTTCCGGATCCGGATAGATCGATTTGTCCTGTTTGATCTCGTCGTTGACGAACGGCAGCGAAGCCGCGTTTGCGTTCGGATAGTTGACGTAGTTCGTGATCGCGGCGACAACCTCCGGCCGCAGGATGTAGTCGATGAACTTGTGCGCGTTGTCGGCATGCGGCGCGTCCTTCGGGATCGCCATCGTGTCGAACCACATCAGGGCGCCTTCGCGCGGCACCGAATATGCGATTTCCTGGCCGTTGTCGGCCTCAGCGGCACGGTCGCGCGCGATGAACACGTCGCCGCTCCAGCCGAGCACGAGGCAGATCTCGCCGTTCGCGAGATCATTGATGTACTGTGAGGAGTGGAAGTACTTGATCGACGGCCGCACTTTCATCACCAGTTCTTCGACCTTCGCGAGATCCTCGGCGCGCTGGCTGTCGGTCGGCAGCCCAAGGTAGCGCAATGCGGTCGGGAACACCTCAGAGGGCGCGTCGAGCATCACGACGCCGCAGTCCTTGAATTTCGCCACGATCGCCGGATCGAACAGCATCTTCCAGCTCGTGACGGGCGCGTCGGGCATGCGCTCCCTGATTTTGGCGATGTTGTAGCCGATGCCTGTCGTGCCCCACATCCACGGGATGATGTACTGATTGCCCGGGTCGTAGCCGGCGAGCACCTTCATCGCGTCAGTGTCCAGGTTCTCGTAGTTCGGCAGTTTCGACTTGTCGAGGGGCTGGAAGATCCCGGCCTGGATCTGACGCGCGACGAAGTGCGCGGACGGCACCACGATGTCGTAGCCGGTGTTGCCGGCGAGGAGTTTGGCTTCGAGCACCTCGTTCGAATCGAAGACGTCGTAGCGGACCTTGATGCCCGTCTCCTTCTCGAAATTCGCGATGGTGTCCTCGGCGATGTAATCGGACCAGTTGTAGATGTTGAGGACCTTGTCCTCGTCATTGCCGGTGGCAGGGGCGGGCGCAATCGCCGGCACCGCCGCCGTCGATGTCGCGGACGCGTCACTCGTCGTCGGCGGTTCATCACCGCCGCCGCAGGCGCACAGCAGCAGACAGCCGGCGAACAGAACACCGTGGCGAACGTAGCGGGACATCGTGCGTACTCCGTCAGGCGCGCGACGCGGCCGCGCAGCACTCGTGAACGTTATCGTGCAATCGACATTACGCGATTCGCCGGGCCGGCTGCAACGGGCCGAATGAGGTCCCGCATGCAAGCCGCCCGGCCCATTCAGTTCACGCCCAGCGCCCCGGCGGTGAGATCGAGACAGCGCCGCGCGCGGCTCACGAGTTCGTCGATTTCGGCGTGCGTCATCACCAGTGGCGGCGAGATGATCATCGTATCCCACACCGCGCGCATCACGAGCCCGTTGGCGAAACAGAAATCACGGCACAGCGTTCCGACCTCGCCGAGCGGCGCGAAACGTTCACGCGTCGCCTTGTCCTTCACGAGTTCGAGCGCGCCGATGAAGCCGATTCCGCGCGCCTCGCCGACCAGCGGATGATCGGCCAGTTCGCGCCAGCGTCGCTGCAGATAGGGGCCGGTGTCCTCGCGGACGCGCTCGACGAGTCTTTCGTCGCGCAGGATGCGGATGTTGCGCTCGGCGACGGCGCAGCAGGTCGGGTGGCCGGAATAGGTGTAGCCGTGGAAGAACTCGCCCCCGCCTTCGATCATCACCGTCGCGACCTCGTCGGCGATCATCACGCCGCCGATCGGCAGGTAGCCCGACGACATGCCCTTGGCCATCGCCATCAGGTCGGGCTTGAAGCCGAAGGTCTCGCACCCGAACCAGTTGCCGGTGCGTCCGAAGCCGCAGATGACTTCGTCGGCGACGAGCAGGATGCCGTACTTGCGGCAGATGCGTTCGATCTCCGGCCAGTAGGTGTCTGGCGGAATGATCACGCCGCCGGCGCCCTGGATCGGCTCGCCGATGAACGCGGCGATCGTCTCCGGGCCGAGTTCGAGGATCTTCTGCTCGAGCCAGCCGGCCGCGCGCAGCCCGAATTCCGCCGGCGACTGGGTCGCGCCGAGCTGGTACCAGTACGGCGGATCGATATGGACGATGCCCGGGATCGGCAGATCACCCTGCGCATGCATCGCTGTCATGCCGCCGAGACTCGCGCCGGCGACCGTGCTGCCGTGATAAGCCTGCCAGCGGCTGATGATCGTCTTGCGCCGCGGCTTGCCACGCACGTCCCAGTAACGGCGCACGAAGCGCAGGATGGTGTCGTTCGACTCCGAGCCCGAGCCCGTGAACATCACGTGGTTCATGTGCGCGGGCGTCACTTCGGCGAGCAGTTCCGACAACGCCAGCACCGGCGGATTCGCCGTCTTGAAGAAGTTGTTGTAGTACGGCAGTTCGCGCATCTGCGCGGCGGCGACTTCGGCGAGTTCGTCGCGGCCGTAGCCGATGTTCACGCACCACAGCCCCGCCATGCCGTCGAGCAGCCGCTCGCCGTTCGAGTCCCACAGCCACACCCCGTCGGCGCGCACGATCACGCGCGTGCCGGTTTCGCGCAGCGCCTTGGTGTCGGTGAACGGGTGCAGGAAGTGGCGGCGGTCGATCGCCTGCCAGCCGGCGGTGTCGTGGCGGGAGCTCAGGGTCGTCATGTCGATCTCATACGTTCAGGAGCAGGAATTCACGCTCCCACGAGCTGATCACGTGGAAGAAGGTCTCATATTCCTTGTGCTTGACCGCCGCATACGAGCGCACGAAGCGCTCGCCGAGGATCTCGCACAGCGGCTTGCATTCCTCGAGCAGACGCAGCGCGTCCTCGAGGTTGCGCGAAAGCTGGTAGCCGAGGTTGTAGCCGCTGCCCGTCACCGGCGCCGACGGGCGCAGGCCTTCGACCATGCCGAGATAGCCGCAGGCCAGCGACAGTGCAATCGCGAGATAGGGATTGACGTCGGCGCCCGCGACGCGATTCTCGATGCGCGTCGATTGCGCATCGGAGACCGGCACGCGCAGGCCGACGGTGCGGTTGTCGTAGCCCCACTGCACGTTGATCGGCGCGAAGCCGCCGCGCGCGATGCGGCGATAGGAGTTCACGTTCGGCGCAAAGAATGCCATCGCGTGCGGGATGTATTTCTGCAGGCCGGCGATGTGAGCCATGAACAGGTCGGTCAGCTTGCCGTCGGACCCCGCGAAGATGTTCATGCCCGTCGCCTGGTCGACGACGCTCTGGTGGATGTGCATCGCGCTGCCGGGTTCATCCTTCAGCGGCTTCGCCATGAAGGTCGCGTAGATGTTGTGACGGTAGGCCGCTTCGCGACAGGTGCGCTTGAACAGAAAGGCCTGATCGGCGCGGTCGAGCGGGTCGCCGTGCAGGAAGTTCATCTCCATCTGCGCCGCGCCGGATTCGTGGATCAGCGTGTCGATGTCGAGTTCCTGCGCTTCACAGTAGTCGTAGATGTCCTCGAACAGCGGGTCGAATTCGTTGACGGCATCGATGCCGTAGGCCTGGCGCCCGGTCTCCGGGCGGCCGGAGCGGCCGATCGGCGGCTTCAGTGGAAAATCGGGATCGATGTTCTTTTCGACGAGGAAGAATTCGAGTTCCGGCGCGATGAGGGGCTTCCAGCCACGGCGCTCGTAGAGATCGAGTATCCGTTTCAGCACGGTACGCGGCGCGAGGTCGACTTCGCGGCCATCGTTGTAATAGCAGTCATGGATCACCTGGGCGGTCGGTTCCACGGCCCACGGCACGACGCGGATCGTCGAGACGTCCGGCCGAAGCTGCATGTCGGGCTCCGTCGGATCGGTCGTGTCCTCGTCCGGATAGTCCCCGGTCACGGTCTGCACGAACACGCCTTCGGGCAGGCGCAGGCGCTCCTCGAGCCAGAACTTGCTCGCCGGCATGATCTTGCCGCGGGCGACTCCGGAAAAATCCGGAATGATGCATTCGACTTCGGTGCAGTTGCGCTCGCGGAGCCAGCGTTCGAGGGAACCGCGACGACTGGTGGCGTCGTCGGCGGTCACGAGTTCATTCATGCAGAGCCTCGGTGGGGCGCTCGACGCCGGTCGGGCGGCGCGCGATGCCCCCTGATTGGGACGCAGCCATCATAGCCAGTGCTCCCGCGAACGGTCGAGCGGGCTTGCCGCCGTGTCTGACGGCACGGGGAGTATTTGCCACCGAACACCGAGAACACCGGACACGGAGGGGGAGGTTGGTTGCAGCCTTCCTGGTTTCGGCGCCAGAAGTGATGGTCGAGTCACGGAGGCGCGGGCCCACTCGAATTCCCGCTCGGTGTACTCGTTGGCCAAGACGGCCTTTCAAAGCGCACGATCGCCGCCCTTGTCGGGTGATCGGCCCGCGGGCAAGATGACGTGGCAAATCCCGTTCGAGATCCGGAACTTCGATGTCTTCAGCCGCAACGGAGCCGCACGTGCGCTCGTATTACGCGGCATCGGTGCCGGCGAGCGCACCCGCACCGCCGCTCGTCGGCGAACAGCGTTGCGATGTGTGCGTCGTCGGTGCCGGGTTGACCGGCCTGACCGCTGCGCTCGAACTCGCCGCGCGCGGCTTCGACGTCATCGTGCTCGAGGCCCATACGGTCGGCTGGGGCGCGTCCGGGCGCAGCGGCGGCCAGCTCATCTTCGGTTACGCGTGCGACATGCCGGCACTTGCCCGGCTCGTGACGCCGGAGGACGCGCGGCGCCTGTGGGACTGGTCGCTCGAAGCGGTCGCCGACGTGCGGGCGCGCGTCGTACGGCACGCGATCGACTGCGACTGGGCGGACGGGCAGATCCACGTCGCGCTCAAGCCGCGGCAGCGCGACGAACTGCGCGAGTGGCAGGCGCTGCTGGCCCGTGCCTACGGCTACGACGGGCTCGAGTTCGTCGCAGGCGATGCGCTCGCCGCCCACGTCGCGAGCCCACGCTACTGCGCCGGTCTCTACGATCCCCGCGGCGCGCACCTGCATCCACTGAAATATGTGCGCGGTCTCGCGGGCGCGGCGCGCGAGGCCGGCGTCCGCCTCCACGAGCAGTCACGCGCGCTGCGCATCGCGCGGGGCGCAGCGCCCGTCGTGCACACCGGGGCCGGGCAAGTGCACTGTCGTTACGTCGTGCTCGCCGGCAACGCCTATCTCGGTCCGCTCGTCCCCGAACTCGACCGCCGCATCATGCCGGTCGGCACCTACATCGTCGCGAGCGCGCCGCTCGGCGCGGCACTCGCCGCGCGCTGCCTGCCGACGAACGCCGCGGTCACCGATCTCAACTTCGTCCTCGATTATTTCCGCTGCTCGGCAGATCACCGCATGCTGTTCGGCGGGCGCGTCAGCTATTCGAAGATCCCGCCGCCGAATCTGTCCGGTTCGATGCGCGCACGCATGCGGCGGGTCTTTCCGCAGCTCGCCGCCGTGCCGATCGACCATGCCTGGGGCGGCTATGTCGACATCACGCTGAATCGCGCGCCGGATTTCGGACGTCTCGACGGTACGCTGTATTACGCGCAAGGCTTCTCCGGCCACGGCATGGCGACGACGGGGCTCGCCGGGCGTGTGATCGCCGAGGCACTCGCCGGCGATGCGACCCGCCTCGACGTCTTCGCGCGCATTCCCCACCGCGACTTTCCCGGTGGCCGCTGGCTGCGCACGCCGTCGCTGGTGCTCGCGATGCTCTACTACCGGCTGCGCGACTGGCTGTGAGCGCGGGCAGGCGCTGCGCTCAGACGACGCCGTCCTCGCGCAGCTTCGCCAGCGCCGTGTCGTCGAGGCCGAGCAGTTCGCGATAGACCTCGTCGTTGTGCGCGCCGAGTGCCGCGCCGGGCCAGTCGGTACGGCCGGGAGTTGCGTCGAGCTTCGGGATGATCGCCGGGATCTTCAGCGGCTCGCCATCGATCGTCACCGTTTCGAACAGACCACGGGCGTGGTACTGGGGATCGGCGAACATGTCGGCGACGCTGTAGATCGGCCCGGCTGCGACACCGGCCGCCTCCAGCTTCGCCAGTACGTCGGCCTGCGGCATCGAACCCGTCCAGCGCCCGATGAGGCCATCGAGTTCGGCCTGGTGCGCGACGCGATCGATGTTTTCGCGGTAGCGCGGGTCCTGCGCCATCGCGGCATCGCCCATCAGCTCGCACAGACGCTGGAACATCGAGTTGGTGTTCGCACCGATGATGATGGTCTTGCCGTCGCTCGTCGGATAGGTGTTCGACGGCACGATGCCGGTCAGCGTCGAACCGGATGGCTCGCGCACGACGCCCATGCCGTCGTATTCCGGCACCACGGACTCCATCAGGTTGTAGATGGCCTCGAAAATCGCCACGTCGACGACCTGGCCTTCGCCGTGGCGTGATTTGTCGCGGCCGATGTACGCGAGCAGGATGCCGAGCGCCGCATGCAGGCCCGCGAGCGTGTCGCCGATCGAGAGATTCGGGCGCACCGAGGGCTCGCCCGGGAAACCGTTGACGTAACGGAAGCCGCCAAAGCCTTCGCAGACGCTCGCGAAGCCGGGACGTGCCGCATACGGGCCGGTCTGTCCATAGCCCGAAATCCGCGTGTAGATGAGGCCCGGGTTCGTCTGCTTGATCGCGTCCGGACCGAGGCCCCATTTTTCCATCGTGCCGGGACGGAAGTTTTCGATGAAGACATCGGCCTTGTCGACGAGCTGGCGCAGCAGTCGGCGGCCGGCGTCGGTGCGCAGATCGAGCGTCACGCATTTCTTGTTGCGCGCGAGGCTGTACCACCACAGGGCGGTGCCGTTCTTGACGAGGCGCCAGCGGCGGATCGGATCGCCGCCATCCGGCGGTTCGACCTTGATCACTTCGGCGCCGTAGTAACCGAGGATCGTCGCGGCGAAGGGGCCCGCGAGCAGTTGCCCCGTTTCGATCACGCGCACGCCTTCGAGCGGGCGCCGGTTGTGTGTTCCTGTCGTCATCGTCTGCCTTGCTCCGCCGGACGGGACGCCCGGATCGATCTGCGTAATTGCCGGGGCGACCCGGCGCTCGCGGGAGGTTATGCCGGCGGCCGCCACGCTGGCAATGCACATGGAGTCAGCGACGCGAGAAGTGCGCCGGCGAGCATGCCGAGCGCGTCGGCGACGACGTCGGCGAAAGAAGGCGACCGGTACGGTACCCAGGCCTGTGCCAGCTCGATGGCGACGCCGAGACCGACGACGCCGAGCGCCGCGGTCGGCCAGCGTGCACGCGGCAAGGCGACGGCGAACCACCACATCAGGCAGCCGAACGCGACGGCGTGATAACCCTTGTCGGTCCACGGCAGATCGGGGCCGGGCAGTTCACGCAACGGCCACAGGCAGGCGATTGTGATGACGGTCGCCTGCAACCAGCCGAGGCCGAACCACAGCGTGCGCGTCATGGTCGGGTACGCCAACGGCCGTGAGGTGCATCGCGAAAGGTCTGCGACGACCCCGGGTACCCGGCGCGCAGCGTCGAGGGTGCTGCCCGGTGCTCACGACGCTGCAGTGGAGAGGACTGGTTTCGGTGAGGATATCGCACAGGGTTTCATCATCGTCCACGACCGGCAGTCCGCTGCGCTTCGACGGTGGCATCGTCTGCGCGGCACGCGCGATCGATGGCGACTGCGGTTCGGGAGGAAGTTCGGTGCATGATAGCGTCGTCGTTCGGCCGCCGTCTCCAGAACATCGTGCCGGGGCCGCTAAACGCCGCATGGATATCCGCTCGGTCACGCTGCGCGCCCTGTCGGTCGCCGCGCTATCGCTATCGCTGTCGTGCGCGCTTCCGGTGCGTGCCGACCTCTTCGCCGATGGCGTGAGCGCGTATCGCACAGGCGATTTCTCCACGGCGCGCGCGGCTTTCGAAGCGCTCGGCGCGCGCGGTGATGCGCGAGCACAGTTTGCGCTCGGCCTGCTGTACGAGAACGGTGAGGGAGTGGAAGCGAATCCCGGGGCCGCGGCCGACTGGTATCGCAAGAGCGCGCTGCAGGGCTACGCGAAAGCCCAGTACAACCTGGGCATGATGTATCTGCAGGGAGCAGGCGTCGCGCGTGATGAACCTGGCGCGCGCGAATGGTTCGAACGCGCCGCGAAACAGGGCAATCCCGATGCCGTCGCGCGCCTGCTGAAGTTCGCCGAAGGCGGCGATGTCGAGGCGCAGTACCTCGTCGGCGTGATGTACCTCGACGGCGGCGCCGTCACCCGCGATCCGGCGCTCGCGGCCCGCTGGCTGCAACGTGCCGCCGCACGCGGTCACCTCGACGCGATGTTCGCGATGGGCGTGCTCACCGAGAGCGGCAAAGGCGTCGAGCGCTCGTACGCGGCGGCCGCGAACTGGTATCACCCGGCCGCGAGCCAGGGCCACGTCAAGGCCATGTACAACCTCGCGCGCCTCGTACGCGACGGCCATGGTCAGCCACCCGATCCCGCACGCGCCGAGAAGCTGTTCGAACAGGCAGCAGCGGCGGGCTTCGTGCCGGCGCAACTGACCCTCGGCATGACTTACGATTTCGGCACCGATCGGCCGCGCGATCCGGCGCGCGCGGCCACGTGGTACGACGCCGCGGCGGCCAACGGCTCGGCCGACGCGGAATTGAACCTCGGTTACCTGCTCGCTGCCGGCGAGGGCGTGAAGCCCGATCTGCCGGAAGCCTACGCACGCACTTATGCCGCCGAACGTCTCGGCCATCCCCGCGCTGCCGACAACCTTCGCCTCATCGGTGCGAAGCTGTCCGCAGTCGAAATCACCCGTGCCCGCGAACGCGGCGAAGGCTACGTCAACCGCGCGCGATCATTGCCGGATGTCGTGGTGAATTGAGCGGCGTGCGTCGGAGATTTCTTCTTTGCCACCAAGCACACCGAGAGGATGAAGGTCGAGCGGTGTTCCCGGTGGCAAAACGAATCCCGTCGAGGTGCG
>JADZCB010000239.1 GCA_020851775.1 Gammaproteobacteria bacterium | reverse complement strand
GCATCTCGGCTTCATCGTCATCGTGCCCGTAATCGGTCATGCGACCTGGCACGCGTACAAGGAAATCGTCGGCTACGTCGGCGAGTGAGGCGGCGGCCAGCGCTCACGAACCGCGCGCGAGCCGCGCGAAGGCCTCTGCGTAGCCGTGTACACGGGCGAGATAGTGCGCGAGCGGATGATCGCCACAGCGCTGACCGGGCACGACGCGCAGACCTGCTGCCGCGAAGCGTGACGCCGCACCGGCACCACACAGGTGGGTGACGATCGCGAGATCCTGTCGCTGCTTCAGCGTCGCCTGCCTGATCCCGCGTCTGGCGAGGATCTCGCGCACGCGGCGATCGAGGTTCGACGCCGCGAGTTCCACGGCGTGCGACGGAATGACGCGCGAATACAGCGTGTTGAACCAGCAGCTCTTCAAGTCGTGCCACGGTCCGTCGGCGATGACGCGGTGATCACGGATGCACCAGCGCCGCGCCTCGTCGAACGTGCCATCGGTGAACTGATACATGCCGACCGCACTCGACGCCGGCCGGTACACCTCGAACGGATCGAGCGTCGCCTGCCAGCGCCAGTACGTGCGTGCGACCGGATTGCCGGACGCTTCGGACTGCGCAAGCGCCGCGAGCAGTTCGGGCGTCATGATCGACGTCGAGTGGGCACGGAACAGCGATCCGTAGGCGTCCCAGGTTTCGCTCGGCGTCTTGAACAGCCGGCCGCTGACAGGAAAGAACAGCTCGGTCGGCTTGCGCACGACCTGATAGAGCCAGTTCAGCGGCGGGGCGAGCAGCATGAGGAGCAGCACCACGATGCCGAACTGCAGAAAGCCCGGCGCACGCAGGAACAGGCGGAGCAGCGCGTGGAGGCGACGCGGCCAGCGCCAGCGTGACAGGTCGCGCCGGTCGGTGGCGGCCCTGACACGCGTGGCAGGTCCGGCATCCGCACGCTGCTTGCGCGGTGCCGGCGCTGGCCGGCGCCGGTCGCCGCGCGGGCGCGCCTTCGCCGTCACCGGCGCCTTTTTCTTCGGTGCTGCCTGCTTCGCGACGGTCCGTTGCTCGTGCACGGACGCCGCGGGTTTGCGGGGCGGACGACGAGGCGGCGGCGTGCGGACCATGCCTCAGCTTATCAGGCGCGCCGCTGGTGCCGCCTGTGCCGGGTGTCCGCACGGACCTCAAAAGGCGAATTCGACGCCCCCCTGCACGAGCAGCGGCATGCCGACGCGGATGCCCCGCGTGCGATCGACGATATGGTCGCGGTCGAGCAGATTCTTGGCCGTGACGAACAGCGTCGCGTCGAAGCGGCGAATCGGATGGCTGGCGGCGAGATTGAATATCGTCGATGACTTGATGCGGCCGATCTGACCATTGCCGTTGACGGGCGCGAATTCGGTATTCGCGAAGTCGGCGAACTGCGACGAGGTATGCACCGCCTCGAGGCGGACGTCGAAGCCGCTGCGATGCGTAAAGCCGAACGTCTGCGTGGCGAGATGTTCGGGTGCATACGGCAGGCGTTTGCCGGCGCGGGAACCCGCGACGACGCGGCCGCTCGCAACCTCGGTGACCGGCGTCTCCTGATCGGCCGTCGGCAGCCAGGTGTACGCGAACTGCAGGTACCAGTTGTCGCGGGTCGCGAACCATTGCTGGCTGTCGAAGCGACCGTACAGTTCGAGGCCTTCATAGCGCGTCTCGCCCTGGGCGAGCGGCGTCGATCCGCCGGCAATCGATCCCACCTGGATCTGGTTCTCGAAATCGTTGCGGAAGAGGGTGGCTTCGACGTGGGCACCCGGGCGCGGATCGGCGCGCAGACCGAGCTCGGCGTTCCAGCTCTTCTCGGCGTCGACATCGGTGAAGGTCGCGGCCGCGACACCCGCCGGCGTCACGATCAGATCCTCGACGCGCGGCGGCGCGAACCCGCGATGGACGCCGCCGAAGAAGGTCATGGTCTCGCGCGGATTCCACGTGACGCCGAAACCCGGGATCACTTCCGCGACATTCTCGTCGCCCTCGCCGAGGGTCAACTGGTTGAGCCGCGCGTTGTCGACGTACTCGACGCGCACACCGGGCGTCACCGTGAAGTTGCCGAGGAACACGCGGTTCTGCGCAAACAGCGAGTAGGCGTCGACGTCACGCTCCTGGTTCTCGACGATCCTGCCGGCGCGCGCCGTCGCCGTCACCCCGTTCTGCTGGATCCGATCCTGGTTCTCGTAGTGAGCACGCAGGCCGGCCTGGAATTCGCTGGTGACGCCGAGCCAGTCGTGCCGTGCGAAGAGCCGCGGTTCGACGCCGTAGGTGTAATAGCTGCGTTGGCGGCCCTGAATCGAGTTGCAGGTGTCGGGATCGACGCGGCGGCCGGCAAGACGGGCAGCGGTGAAGGCCACACCGCATTGACCGTCGCTCGTCGTGCTCGACTGCCGCCACCAGTCGCGTTTGAAGTGCGTGAAATAGACGTTGGTGGTGAGCATCACGTCGTCGGTGAATGAAATCTCGTGTGTCAGCGACGCCCCCGTGCGATCGACGTTGAAGTTGTCGTTGTCGAACGGGTTGTAGCGGTACCCGAAATTGCGCAGCTCCGCGTCCGTGAGACCGGAGTAGCTCACCGACGAATCTTCACCGTAGTAGCTCGCGCGCAGCGTCAGTGCCTGGTTGCCGAGGAAGCTGTAGACGCCTTTGAAGCTGAAGTCGTCGAGCGCCGTATGTTCGTTGTCGCGCGCGCCGTCACCCTGCTTGCGCATGTAGTCCATCGCCATCCCTTGGCCGCCGAGCCGCAGCCGGCCGTTGAAGTAGTCACGATTGCCGCCGGACAGCGTGACCCCGCCTCCGAAGTCCTGCGGCGGCGCCGGCGTCACGTAATTGATGACGCCGCCGATGGTCTGCGGCCCGAACAGGATCTGCTCCGAACCCTTTAGCACTTCGATCGAATCGAAGCGTTCGACGGGGGGGTGGTAGTAACTCGCGTTGTCGCCGTAAGGTGCGTATGCGAGAGGGATGCCGTCTTCCAGCAGCAGGACTTTCGTCGAGCGGGTCGGATTAAGGCCACGCAGCCCGATGTTCGGGCGCAGCCCGACGCCTTCCTCGTCGCGTGCGTGGACGCCGGGTGCCTTGCGCAGTGCCTCGTTGATGGTGAAGACGCGGCTCTGTCGCAGCTCCTGCTGGTCGATGATCGTGGCCGAACCGGCGATTTCGGGCAGTCTGTCCGCCGAGCCGATGACTTCGACGGCGGGCAGCGCGGTGACGGCGTCCGTCGTTGCTGCGGGGAGAGGCTCGGCACCCACGCGAGCGGCGGTGGCGAACAGGGCGAGCAGCAAGGGACGCTGAAGGCGGGGAGCGGCTGACATGTGGACCTTTCAGAGTTGAATGTAAATGCGAATGCTTCGCATTATAGTCTCATCGACTGACGTTTCGGAAGGTGTTGAATGAATGAATCAGTGCCCCGCTCGATCGTCGTTCCGGGCTATACAGGTCGCGCCGCGCGCGTGCCGGCCGGTGCCTTGCTGACGATCACCGATCTCGAGGGCTGTCAGATCGGCGATCTGTTCGTGCTCGCGGCGGCCGATCCGACGGAAGTGCTGAGCCCCGCCGTCACCCGCCTCGTCAACTTCACGCCGTTTCCGCGTCGTGGCGAATGTTTCTACAGCAACCGTCGGCGTGCGCTGCTGACGCTCGTCGAGGACGCCTCACCCGGGCCTCACGACATGACGTTCGCGCCCTGCGATCGCGAGATCTACCGCGATCTCGGTGCCGGCGACGATCACCCGAACTGCCGCGACAATTTCCACCGCGCGATCGCGGAACTCGGCTTGCATCCGGCGTCGGCGCCAGATCCGATCAACGTCTTCCAGAACACCCCGATCGCCGCCGACGGCAGTTACACGATCGGGGTCACCCGCACCCGTCCCGGAGACTGGCTGCGTCTGCGCTCGGAATGCGATCTCGTCATCGTGCTGACCGCGTGCGCGGTCGACATTCCGTTCGCCGGCGTGCAGCCGAACGGAGGACGCTCGACGCCGTTGCGTCTCGACATCGGCTGAGGCCGGCATGCGCCTGCGTTACACTGCCGTCGCCGTCTGTGCAGGCAATGCCTGCGTCTATGCGGTCGTGAACACGACACCGCTCGTGCTCGGCGCGTTGATGCAGGGGCTCGATCTCGACGAAGCGGCGGCCGGCGCGCTGATGAGTGCCGCGTTGCTGACGATGGGCAGCGCTGCGCTGGTCGTCGCGCCGCTGCTCGTCGGCGGGCGCAAGCGACGCGCCGCGCTGGCGGCCGCGCTCGTGCTGACTGCCGGCGAAACGGCGGCGGCGCTGACCGATGCGGGTTCCTGGATGACGCTCTGGATGCTCGTGATCGGGGTCGGCGCCGGCGTGCTGCTGGCGGCCGTCAACGCGATCATCGCGGCAACCGACACCCCCGATCGTCTCTTCGGTTACGCACTGATGAGCGCCTACGGCGTCGCCGCCTTGCTCGTCCTGGGGCTCTCGCCTGCCATCGGACACGCCGGCCATCACGGCGCCTTCGCGGTGCTCGCCGCGTTTTCGTTCGCGACGTTGCCGTGGCTGCGCGGTCTGCCGCAGGAGTCGTCGACGTGGACGCCGCCGGCCGTGGGCACGACGCCGCGCGTACGCGGCGGCCTGGCATTGCTCGCCGGCATCGTGATCATCGGTGTCCCGATGATGGGGTTCTACGCGTTCATCGAAGTGCTCGGCACGCGTTTCGCGCTCGATGCCCGGCAGATCGCGCAGGTGTTCGCCGCGCAGCAGCTCGCATCCGTCGCCGGTGCGTTGCTCGCGGCCCGCGCGGGCCTGCGTGTCGGCTTGCGCCTCGGCATTCTCGCCGCGACGCTGCTGCACACGTTCGCGATTGCGCTGGCGGTGCTCGGGGGTGGCTCGTTCGCCTTCGCGCTCGGCACGATCTTAGAAGGCCTGAGCTTTCTGTTCCTGCTGCCGTTGCTGTTCACGCTCGCCGCGTTGCTCGATCCCGGTGGCCGCTGGGCCGCCGCCGCCAATGGCGCGCTGTTCGTCGCGACGGGCATGGCGCCGGCGCTCGTCGGGGCGCTGATCACGGCGCGCGGCCACCCCGCGATTGCGTGGTTGATGCTCGCCGCGACGCCCATCGGCCTGCTCGCCTTTGCCGCGAGTCTGCGCGTCGTCGGCACGCGCGACGCGGGCGCGGTTCAGCGCGACGTCGCGTAAGGCCGCGATGCGGGCAGCGGCGCGTGCTCCCAGCCGCCGCCGAGCGCGAGGTAGATCGCGACGAGCTGCTGCGTCAGGTTCACGTCGGACAGCGCGAGTTGATCCTCGATCGACAACAAGCTGCGTTCCGCGTCGAGCACCGTGAGGAAATCCTCGACGCCCTCGCGATAGCGGAGCTGCGCGAGACGGTGCGCGTTCAGGCTCTCGCTGCGCGCCGCGACGAGCTGGG
This sequence comes from Gammaproteobacteria bacterium, assembly GCA_020851775.1. Taxonomy (GTDB): domain Bacteria; phylum Pseudomonadota; class Gammaproteobacteria. The sequence goes on along the minus strand of JADZCB010000239.1, from coordinate 522 downwards.
TTCTGCGTTCGCGCTCGTTGAGCCATGCCGACAGCGCGCTGTCGACCTCCTCGAGCGCGGTCGTCACCGTCGACTCGTAACGTGCCATGCTCGCCGCCGCCGCACTGTCCTGCTGGCGGATCCGGGCGTAGATCGCCTCGCGATCGAACAGATTCCAGGACAGCGCCGGCCCGACCGCGAAGAACGGTGCGCCGGCCGCCACGAGACCCGACAGTGGCGTCGCGCCGACTCCGACGCGCGCACCGAAGCTGACGGTCGGAAAGAGCTCGGCTGTCGCGATGCCGATGCGCGCCGTCGCCGCTGCCAGTGCGCGCTCGGCTGCCTGCACGTCCGGTCGTCGCCGCAGCAGATCGGCCGGGGTGCCGATCGCGACGAACGCCGGCACGTCGGGCAGTGGCGCATGCGGTGAGAGCGCCGCGCTCCAGGCACCCGGCGCGCGGCCGGTCAGTGTGCCGAGGCGGTTCAGCGCGGCCGTCGTCTGCGCGTCGAGTGTCGGGATCGTCGCCTGGCTGGTCAGAAGCT
>JADZCB010000238.1 GCA_020851775.1 Gammaproteobacteria bacterium | reverse complement strand
TTCTGCTGCGGGGCTGGTGGCGGTCAGGTGTGGTTCGACACCGGCGAGAACGGCCGGATCAACCGGCTGCGCTATGCGCAGGCACGGGCGACCGGTGCCACGACGGTCGTGACCGCCTGTCCGTATTGCACGCTGATGTTCGACGAGATGGCCAGCGCGGACGGCGCGCATGACGCGCTCCGCGTGCGCGAACTCGCCGTGGTGCTGAACGAGGCATCGCGGCCATGAGCGCATGCACCCGGGACATCTGGGTCTTCGTCGATCATTTCGACGGGCATCCGCTGCCGGTGACCTTCGAACTGCTCGGCGAAGCGCGCCGGCTCGCCGATCTGCTCGGCACGCGGGTGGTGGCGTGCGCGTTCGGGCTCGACGATGCGGAATGCTGCGCCGGTTTCGCGGCCGCCGGCGCGGACAGCGTCCAGGTCTTCGCGACGACCGATTCGAACGCATACCTGCCGGACGCCTATGCCGCGAGCATGGCCGGACTGTGCGGCACCGATGAACCGCTGCTGATCCTGTTCCCGGCCACCAGCCGCGGCGCGGATCTCGCGGCGCGTGTGGCGCTCACCGGAAACTGGCCCCTGTTCCCGCGTGCGATCGATCTGCGGATCGGCGACGACGGAATCAAGATCACCCGCGCGCTCGCCAGCGGTCGGGCCCATGCCGTGCTGCGGGCGGTCGGCAGCGCGACCGCGATCGTGACCGTCGCTGCAGACGTCCTCGGTGCGGCGGCTGGCGGTCGCGCGCGGACGCTCGACATCGTGCGGCGGCCGCTCGCGGCCGCGACCACCCCGCGTATCGCGGCGGGCGGTGTCATTCGCTGCGATCCGGCGACGCTCGATCCCGGCGAGGCGGCGACCATCGTCGCCGCCGGCCGTGGTCTCGGTGCGCGCGACAACGTGCAACTGGCCGCGGATCTCGCCGCGCTGCTCGGCGGCTGCCTCGCCGGTACGCGCGTGGCAGTGGATCTCGGCTGGCTGCCACGCTCCCGTCAGGTCGGACAGACCGGGAAGACGGTGCGGCCGCGGCTGTACATCGCGTGCGGGATCTCCGGCGCGACCCAGCACACGATCGGAATGAAGGAGGCCGGGACGGTGATTGCGATCAACACCGATCCGGCAGCGCCGATTTTCCGGCTCGCGGATCTCGCGGCGACGGTGGACGCGATTGAACTGCTGCCCCTGCTGATCGAGAAATGCCGGCGCGCCATCGGCGCGGACGCGACATGACCCTCGAAGGTTTCGTCCTGATGCGGCCGGTGCTGAGCATCAGCGGACGCCTGCGGGTCGCCGCCGATGGCGTATCCATCGACCCGGCCTGCGTCACGAGCGTGGTCGACAACGCCGATCTGCAGGCGCTCGACGTGGCGCTCGCGTTGCGCGCCAACGGTGAGCTGACGCGCGTGACCTGCATCGCCGCCGGCCAGGCGGCGGCGATCGAAGCGCTGACCCACGGCCTCGCGCTGGGCGCCGACCACGCGATCCGGCTTGCGGCCTACGAGGATCTGACCGTCGATCCATGCGCGCTCGGCCGCGCGATCGGCGCCCGGCTCGGCGCAGCAGGTGCGCGGCTGGTCTTCGCGGCCGGCGGTTCGGACGATGGCGACGCAGAGGCGCTGCCGCACGCCATCGCCTCGACGCTGGATGCGGCCTGCGTCACCAACGTGCTCGGGTTGCGGCTGTCGGCCTCCGGTATTCTTGTCGAGCGGCGGCTCGAACAGGGTCGACGCGAACGTTGGCGTGCCGGCCTTCCGGCCGTGGTCGCCCTGGCGCCGCAGCCCGATCACACCACATACGTGAGCTGCGCAGCACTTGCCGTCGCGCGCCACACCTCAGCGCTCGACACCATCGGCGCGACCGCGTGTCCGCCCTTGCCACCCAGTGCCGTCGCGCTCGATGGACTGAAGCCGCCGCGCCAGCGTCCCAAACGCCTGCGCACGACCGCAGCGGCGGGTGCGGAGACGGCGCACGTGCGCGCGGCGGCGGCGGGCGTCGTCGCCCGCAACGCCGGCCACCTCGCCGTCACCGGCCCGGCGGCGGACGTCGCCGACGAGATCGTGTCGTTCCTGAGTCTGCGCGGTCTGCTGCCTCGCGCCGATTCGATGGGACGACGTCGATGACGCACGCCATCGTCGCGTTGCTGGCAGCCGGAGGCGCGAACATCGCGTTGTTCGCGGCATGCGCCGGGATCGCATTCCTGTTGCACCGTTGGCGCCACCGCCCGGACGTGTGAACGCAATGGCACGCGACCTGGTCATCACGGCGGACATGCGGGCGGCGATCGGACGTGAACTGCCGCCTTGGATCTACGAAGTGACGAGCTCCGGCGTGCGCGCCTTTGCGCGAGGCGTCGGCTATACGGATCCGGTGTACTTCGACGCGGCCGCGGCGCGGGCAGCCGGGTATCGCGACCTGCCGGCACCGCCGACATTCTTCGGCACACCGATCTATCTGCCCGGACAGTCGTGCGAGACCTCGAGCCGGCCACTGGCGAGCGAGCCGACGGTCGACAGCGGCTGCACCGGCCGCCTCGACGGCGCTGCCGACATCGAATACTGCGGCGATATCTGCGCCGGTGACGAGCTGATTGCAGTCGCGCGTGTGACGGGTCTCGAGCTGCGCGAGAGCCACACGCTCGGCACGATGCTGATCGTGAACACCGAGACCGTCTACAGCGACCGCGCGAGCGGGCGCTGCGTCGCAATCCAGCGCCGCAAGCTGATCCATTACTGATGGAACCGAAGCTGCCCCCAGGTACCGGGTGGGACGCCATCGACGAAGGCGACGAGCTGCCTGCCGTCACGTGGACGCCGGTGCTCGGCGATCTCGTCAAGTTCGCCGCCGGATCGGGCGACTTCAATCCCCTGCACTTCGATCACGACTCGACCGCGGCGCGCCGGATCGGATCGGTGATCGTGCACGGCCGCTACAAATACGCGGCATTGGGTCGACTGGTATCGGACTGGCTGCTGCACCGGGGGCGGCTGCGCAGCATCGTCTGTCAATATCGTGGCATCGATCGTCCGGGCGATCCGCTGACGTGCCGCGGGCGGATCTCGCGCAAGTGGCAGGAAGCCGGCGTCAGGTTGCTCGAGATCGAGCTCTGGACCGAAAACGCCGCGGGTGAGCGTACGACGTCGGGCAGCGCGATAGTGACCTTTCCGGACACACCCGGCGCCCCTCGCGATGAGCGGCAGGCCGGCGGAAGCCGCCGGTGATCGCCGGCCTCAGCCGACCATGCAGTAACCGCCGTTGACGCTGATCACCTGACCGGTGATCCAGGCTGCACCTGGGCCGGCGAGGAACGCGACGAGCGGCGCGACATCGGCCGGCAGGCCGATGCGGCCGAGCGGATACTTGCTTTCGATCCGCGCCCGGTTCGTCGCGAGCCACGTGGGATCGAGATGCTGCGTGTCGATCAGACCGAGTGCCAGCGCGTTGACGGTGATTTGTGCGGGACCGAGTTCCAGCGCAAGGCTCTTGGTGAACGCCAGCACGCCACCGCGTGACGCGGCAGTCACGCTCAGGCGCTTCTCACCGATCCGCGCCGAATCCCCGGCCAGGTTGATGATGCGACCGCCACGTTGCGCCACCATCAGCGGCGCGGCCGCGTGGCAGCAATGCAGGACGCCATAGAGGCCGACGCCGATTTGCCGCTGCCACTCGTCCGGCGTCGTCTCGACGAACGGACGCGGCATCACGAAGCCGGCATTGTTGACGAGGATGTCGAGGCGACCGAACGCAGCGGAGATGCGAGCGACCATCGCGCCGACGGCCGCGTAGTCCGCGACGTCGGCACCGACGGCGAGTGCGGTACCGCCTGCCTGCCCGATCTCGGCCACCAAGGCTTCGGCCGCGTCCCGTGACGCGTGATAATTCACCACCACGCTCGCGCCGCCGGCAGCGAGATCGAGCGCGACCTGCCGCCCGACGCCGTGGGCGCCTCCGGTGATCAGTGCGACTTTGCCCGCGAGGGCGCCCGGCATGTTCATTCACGCTCCTTCCGGATACGGCCGCGGTGTCGTGTCCCGCGGCCCCGAAACACCACGACCACGGAAACGTCCACCAAAAATGGAATTTCCGCAGGCCGTGGCTGGCCTTCCGAACGAGTCCAGGACGGACCCGGTTCAGGTGCGGTCGTCAGATCTTCGGCCAGATCTCTTCGCGCAGCCGGCGCATGTCGCCGATGGTCTTCGCCGTCGGCACGCCGCTGAACGGCGGCCACAACAACAGCATGTCGAGGCCCGCTTCCTTGTAGCGCTTCAGGTTGTCGATGAGCTGCTTCGGCGTGCCGGTCAGCATGGGCGTCAGCTTGCCGCGCGGCGTATGGTCGACCTTGTCGCGCGTGATGTCGAAGAACATCTGGCTGGAAATGTCGAGGTCGTCGAGCGTGCGCGGCGTATCGAGCTTCTTCAGTTCCTCGTCGATGGTGCTACGCCACTTCGCGATGTCTTCGGGCGTGTCCATGACGCCGATCCAGCCGCTGAGGCCGTACTTGGCGACGCGCTTGGCCGCGATCTCCGGCTTGCCCAGGCCACCGAAGTAGATCGGCGGGAACGGCTTCTGCAGCGGCTTGACGCCGAAGCCGCACTTCGGGAAGGAATTGAACTCGCCGTGATATTCGAACAGATCGTTGGTCCAGATCCCCTGCATGATCTCGACCGACTCCATCAGGAATTTGCCGCGCTTCTTGAAGAGATGGGAAGCGCCGGCAGCCGCGAATTCCTCGGCCATCCAGCCGGTACCGATACCGACGTTGATGCGGCCTTTGGCCAGGTGATCCCAGGTGCCGATTTCCGCCGCCATCACACCAGCCGAGCGGTAGGGCGTGACGATGATGCTGACGCCGAGCCGGATGCGCTTGGTCATTGCCGCGAGGTAGGGGATGAGCGGCAGGCCGTGCAGGAATTCGCCGCGCGACGGCACCGGCATCGAGCGCGGGAACTCCTTCATGCTGCCGAACGAATCCTGCAGTTCCTCGCGATCGGAGGCCTCGGGGACGACGATGCGATCGAGCGTCCATATCGAGTCGAATTCGAGTTCCTCGGCCGCCAGCGCCAGATCTTCGACTTCGCTGACCGTGATCCGGTCGCGGAAGTTCGGCATATAGAGAGCTAATTTCATTGTTGAATCTCCTCAGTTGGATGTCGACGGCGCCTTCCGCGCAAGCGCCGAGCGGGTATGGCATGCGTGCGACCGACGCCGGTCGGCGTGCGATCGTCTCGCGTCGAGTAGACGACAGCCACCCCCGCGCGGCCTGACGCAGATCACGCGGCAGGCCCCGTCGGACGGTTGTCTCAAAGTGGTACACCCGGATCGAAATTCGGCTTGCGCTTCTCGCGATGCGAGCGCACGCCTTCGGCGGCTTCGCTGGTGGTGAAACCGAGCATCTCGAGCGCGGTCGACGCATCGAAGGCCGGGCCGGCCATGCGATACCAGTTGTTCAGCGCGTATTTCGTCCACCGGATCGCCGCCGGGGCGCCGTCGCGCAGGCGCGTGGCCACCGACAAGGCCTTGTCCTGCAGTTCCTCGTCCGGCACGCACAGCGAAACCATGCCGATGCGCTCGGCTTCTTCGCCGTTCATCGGCTCGCAGGTCAGCAGGTGGTACTTCGCCTTGGCCATGCCGCACAGCAAGGGCCAGTTGATCACCGCCGAGTCGCCGGCGGCGACGCCGAGTCGGGTATGGCCGTCGACGATGCGCGCCGACTTGCCGGCAATCGAAATGTCGGCCAGCAGGCCTGCGACGAGCCCCGCGCCGACCGCAACCCCATTGATCGCGGACACGATTGGCTTCGAACAATTGATGATGTTGTAAACGAGATCGCGCGCCTCTTTCCAGCTCCGCATCAGCGCCTTCGAGTCGGTGATCATGTTCTCGATCATCCCGAAGTCGCCGCCGGCCGAAAACGCCCGGCCCTTGCCGGTGAGGATCACGACGGACACGTCTTCATCCGCATCGATGTCACGCCAGATATAGGTCAATTCGCGGTGTCCGTCCTGGTCCAGCGAGTTCAAGGTATCCGGCTTGTTGAACGAGATGCGCAGGACGCGCTCCGCAGGACTGTCGAGCTCGAGCGCACGGTAGTGCTTGTAACGTTCCAACATGAAAAAAGTCTCCTCTGTGGCGCCTGCAGCGGCGCGTCGAATAGTCGTCATCGCCCGGGCGATCACGACCACGGTCGGCGCCCTTTTCCATCATGCCAGATCCGCAGAATGCGAACGGCGCGCCGACCGGTCCTTGATGCCGATCAAGCGCGGCGGGTTGCCGGCGCCCGTGGCGCGCCGGTGTCACCCTGCCGGGCGGCGCGCGCGGCGCGGACGCAGGCGTGATGCCTGCGGCGGCCGCCATGAATACGCTCGAACCGTAAAGGTGTCGCAGCGCTTGTTCCCGTGTAGGACACGCGTTAGCTTGGACGCAAAGAAACGGATCGCGGAGGCCCCATGACGCGCGAAGTTCTGGCTCTTGCAATGGACGCAGGCGGCACGATGACCGATACGTTCATGGTCGATCGGGACGGGAGTTTCGTGATCGGCAAGGCGCCGACGACGCCGTGGGACGAATCCGAAGGCTTCATCGAATCGTCGCTGGACGCGCTGGCGCAATGGGATCTGGACGAACGCGCGGCGTTTTCGCAGTTCGAGGTCGCCGTGTATGCCGGCACCACGATGCTGAACACCCTCCTCACGCGGACGGGCCGGCGCATCGGACTCATCACGACGCGCGGCTTCGAAGACATGCTCGTCATGGAGCAAGGGCGCCAGGTGTGGTCCGGCTACTCCTACGCGGACCGGCTGCACGCGGCGACGCACGTCCACAACTCGCCGCTGGTGCCGCGCCGACACGTGCGCGGCGTGTCCGAACGCACCGACATGTTCGGCAAGATCCCGATCCCGCTCTACGAACACGATGCGCGCCGGATCGCCGGCGAAGTGCTCGATCAGGATCTGCAGGGGCTGGCGATCTGCTTCCTGCACAGCTACGCGAATCCGGCGAACGAGCGCCGGATGGCGGAGATCTGCCGCGAAGCGATGGCGGCCCGCGGGCTCGATCTGCCGCTGTACCTGTCGTCTCAGATCCGGCCGGTGATCCGCGAGAACCAGCGCGTCAATGCGACGACGATCGAAGCCTACGCCGCCGATCCCGTACGCCGGCAACTCCACAACGTCGAGAACAGCGCCGTCGCGCGCGGCTTCCGCAAGCAGATGACGACGATGCTGTCGTATGGCGGCCTCGCCAACATCCGGCATCCGCGGCTGCATGAAACCCTGATCTCGGGGCCGATCGGCGGCATGCTCGGCGCTCACTACATCGCCCGGATCCTCGACACGCCGAACGTGCTCGCGGTCGACATGGGGGGCACGAGCTACGACTTCGGCCTGATCACCAACGGCACCTTCAACCTGAACAACGAACCGGAAATCGCGCGCTTCCGTCTCGCCCTGCCGAGCATCGAACTCGACAGCATCCGCGGTGGTGCCGGTCTCTATCTGTCGGTCGATCCAATCACCAACCGCATCATCATGGGCCCCGAAGGCGCGGGCGCGAATCCCGGGCCGGTGTGCTTCGACCGCGGCAACCGGCAGCCGACGATCACCGACTGCCTCGCGATCAACGGTTATCTCAACAAGGACAACTTCCTCGGCGGCAAGGTCAAGCTCAATCTGCCCGCGGCACGGCAGGAGCTGGAGACGCAGATCGCCGCGAAGGTCGGACTCGACGTCCACGAGGCGGCCGACGGCATCATCAAGCTGTGGCTGCAGACTGCGATGGATGCGACGCGCCGCGCGATCCAGGTGCGCGGCGGCGACGTCGCCGACTACGTGATCATGGGCTATGGCGGCGCGGGTCCGCTGGTGCTCGCCGGCGTGTCCGAGGGACAGCCGTTCAAGGGCGTCGTGACATTCCCGTTCGCGGCCGCCTTCTCCGCCTTCGGCTGCACCACCACCGACTATTCCCATCGCTATACGCGCTCGAGCCTGTTCAGTATCGCCAGCGCGGCCGACACCGCGGCGAAGGAGGCGCTCGCCGCCGGCCTGACCCGCCTGTGGAACGAGCTCGAAGCCGAGGCGCACGAGAGCTTCGTCAGCGAAGGCATGGATCTGGCGAAGGTCGAATACCGGCGCGTGGCCTTCGTCCGCTACGGCGGCCAGCTCGACGAGGTCGAAGTGCCGTTCGATCGCGCGTGGCAGGGCACGCCGGCGGACATCGATCACCTGCTCGAGCGTTTCGAAGACCTGTACACGAAAATGTTCGCCAAGGCGGCGAAGTACCCCAAGGCGGGCTATGCGATCTTCCAGGTCGCGCTGGTCGCTTCGATCGAGACGCGCAAGCCGGAGTTTCCGCTGCTCGCCGAACAGGGTCCGACACCGCCGGCCGCCGCGAAGAAAGGGCAGCGCGAGGTCTATCTCGACGGCCGGTGGCAGTCCGCCGGCATCTATGACATGGAACTCCTCGAACCCGGCAACGTGATCCCCGGGCTCGCGGTGCTCGAACATCCGGCGACGACGCTGCTGGTGCCCGGCACCCGCCAGGCGCGGGTCGACCGCCGCAAGTTCATCTGGCTCGACAACCTCCAGCGCGGAGAACCCTCGACATGAGCGCCATCACACCGCTGAACGACGACCTGTCCTGCCGTTCGCTGAAAGCACGCGTCGACGGGGTCAGGCAACTGCTGAAGGCGACCGGGCACTACAAGGGCAAGCGTGATCTGCCGCTGAAGTCGCGGGACGTCATCCGGTTCGAACTCCTGTACTCGCGCCTGCAGTCGATCGTGATCGGATCCCAGCAGGTGGGGTCGAAGGTGGCCTGTTCCCCGGGCACCCGCGAAGTCGGCGAATCGGTGGTCGGCCTGTACACGCCAGAAGGCGACGCGGTGGTGTTCTCCGGCGGCATCATGGTGCACGTGCATACGATGAGCCGCTTCATCAAATGGATGATCGCCCACGATTACGAGGTGTCGCCCGGCTTCCGCCACGGCGATCTGTTCGAGAACAACGACACCTACATCGGCGGCGTGCACATTCCGGACATCATGGACGTCACCCCGATCTTCTGGGAGGACAGGTTGATCGGGTGGACCGGCATGGTGACCCACGTGCTCGAAGTCGGCGGCATCACCCCCGGCAGCATGCCGGTGCTGTCGGCCGAGCGCTTCACCGAGGGTCTCATCATCTGCGCGGAGAAAATCGGCGACAACGATCAAATCTACAAGCATTACGAGGTGCGCGCCGAGCGCAGCGTGCGGTCCCCGGACCTCTGGATCCTCGATGCCAAGGCGCGCGTGACCGGCGCGCTGATGGCGCGCGACGAAGTGCTCGCGACGGTGCGGGAATTCGGCGTCGACTACTTCACCGACGCAGTCGACGAATACATCGAGTCGGCGCGCAGGGCGCAACTCGAACGCGTCAAGACGATGCTGGTACCCGGCGTGTACAAGGAAGTCACCACCTGCGATCAGATCATGGAGGGCCAGCCGGGACTCTCGCCACTCGCCGATGGCAACGTCACGATCATCGAGCCGCTCGAGATGACGATCGACGGCAAGGGCAAGATGACGATCGATTTCGACGGCTTCGGCTCGTGGCGCTACTGGTCGGGCAACGGTACGCCGGCCGCGCTCGAAGGCGGGCTGTTCGTGTCGCTGTCGCAGGCGTTGAACTTCGACGGCCGCATCAACCACGGCAGCTATCTCGCCACCGAGCTCAAGTTCTCGAAGGGCACGGTGGTGTGGCCGGACAACAAGTACGCATCGACGTCGCTCGGCTGGAATCTGGTGATGCCGACATGGGCGACCTGGTACCGGATGTTGGCGCGCGCCACCTACATGCGCGGCTTCGTCGAGGAGACCTTCCTGTTCGGCGCCCTCACACCATGCTACGACGCCGGCGGGATCGACCAGTACGGCAAGGTATTCGGCGGCACGAATTTCGAACTGGCGGCACAGGGCAGCGGCGCACGCGGCATCCGTGACGGCATCGACTTCGGGTATGTGCTGTGGAACCCGGAATCGGACATGGGCAACGCGGAGATCTGGGAACAGCTTTTTCCGCAACTGTATCTGTCGCGCAAGATTCTTCCCAATGCACACGGCTTCGGCAAATACCGCGGCGGCAACGGCTGGCAGTCGCTGCTGCTGACCCACAACTCGAGACAGATGGTCGTCACCACCGAGCTGTGCCAGGCGCGCGCGTTCGATCACCAGGGCGTGTTCGGCGGCTACCCGGGCAAGGTGCATTACATCTACCTGATGACCGACACCGATCTGCGTGAACGCATCGCAAACCAGCAGCCGCTGCCGACCGGCGAAGGTGACGATCCGACCGAGCCGGAACTGACGCGCCTCGTGCACGGCAAGCTCAGGATCAGCCATGGCAACATGACCGCCGACAAACCGCTGAAGGACGGCGACGTGATGCTGATGCAGTACCGCGGCATGGGCGGGTTCGGTGATCCGCTCGACCGCGATCCGGCGCTGATCGAAGCCGATCTCGAGAACGGCATCGTGACCGCCGTGATGGCCGAGCGGATCTGCGGCGCGATCCTCGACCAGGCTGCCGATGGCGGTCACCGCGTCGACCGGGCAGCGACCGAGGCGCGGCGTGCCGAACTGCGCAGGGCCCGCATTGCGAAGGCACGACCGGCGCGCGAATGGATGGCGGAACAGCGGGAGCGCATCGCGCACTACCAGTTGCCCGACGTCGCGCTCGAGATTTACAAGGACGTCAGCTCGCACTCGAAGAAGTGGCTGCGCGAGTACCGTGAATTCTGGGGCTTCGGCACGGACTTCTCGTTCGACGTGCCACACATCCGTGACGTCAATCCCTTCGCGCTGCGCTCGGGTGAATCCCGCATCGCCGACAACCCGCTGGAGTTCTGACATGGCCGGACACGTGGTCGAACTCGATGCCGCGACCCTCGGACAATTGCTCGACGGCGAGCTGCCGTGGAGCGACGTCCATCACATCCAGTCCTCGTACAAGGATCCGAAACGTTTCGACACCTATGTCCGGGTCCTGCAGTCGCGCGTCCCGTGGCGTGATCCGATTGTGCTGCCGCTGTCGCCGTATCTGTGCATCGTCAAGAACGGCGCCGGTCGCTACGTCGTGAAATGCCTGTGCGGGCAGGAATTCGGCGATTACCGCGACAACTGGAAGACATCCGCGCTGATCCACGTGCGGGATAGCGAGGAGAAGCTGCAGGAGATCTGGCCCGGTCCGCGCTGTCCCGATCCGGAGAAAAACGAGATCCGCGAATTCTTCTGCCCGAGCTGCGGCCGCCAGCTCGAAGTCGACGCCGTGCCCCCCGGTTATCCGATCCTCGCAAACTTCACGCCGAACCTCGAGGCGTTCTACGACGAGTGGCTCGGGCGGCCGCTGCCCTGAACGGTCCGGCGGCGCAACGCCTGGTGGCGGCAGCGCCGCTTCGCGACTGAGCGGTGTCGGCGGGCGCCGCGCCGCCGCCGCGGATCGCGCCTTGATCGACATCATGGGGGCGTCACGCCTCAAGCTCGATTATGCTGTCCGTGCCGCTGCACCGGCACGTGCGCGCCGTCGTATCCGCCGGCGGCGCATCCATTTTCGAGGCAACCGTCAAGTCGGAGGAATCATCCATGGAATTCAAAGAAGTCATCGGCCGCCGCCGCACCATCCGGTATTTCGATCCCGACAAACCCGTGCCTCGCGAGAAGATCCAGATGATGCTCGAGGCGGCACTCCTCGCCTCTTGCGCGGTGAACGCGCACTGGCTCAAGGCCGTCGTCATCGAACGCGACAAGCTGCCGCAGGAGCAACTCGACAAGCTGAAGACGCCCGTCGCCGACATCGCGCTCGATCTCGCGCCCGTCCACATCTACTTCTTCGTCGATCTCGGCGTCGTAAACCGCATCCAGGGCTCGCGCCTGCGCCAGCTCGTAGACGTGGGGGCACTGCCGCCGACGCACGGCTGGAGCCACAAGTTCGTCGACGAACTGGTATACCCGCAGATCCTGAAGCCGCTGACCGACTCCCCGGCCTATGTCGCCGCCGCCGCGGCCGACGCCGGCATGGCCGCCTGTCAGGCGCTGCTGACCGGCATCGACGAGGGACTCGGGGTCGGCATGAACACGCCGAATCCGGAGATCATCCAGAGCGTGTTCGAAGTACCGAAGGACTGGATGTCGCTGTGGGTCCTGCTGGTCGGCTATCCGG
>JADZCB010000237.1 GCA_020851775.1 Gammaproteobacteria bacterium | reverse complement strand
AGCTGACCGATCGCTGGCTCATGTACGGCGGCAACTACGCCAACTGGCGCTACAGCCCGCTCGCCGACATCAACCGCGACAACGTTGCGCAACTGCGTCCGGCGTGGATCTTCCAGCCGGGAATTCCGGGCCAGTTCGAAACCTCGCCGATCGTCGTCGACGGCACCATGTACGTGACGGCCGCGTACAACAATCTCTTCGCGCTCGACGCCGAAACCGGCGAGATGAAGTGGCACTACGCGCATCAGATGCCGAGCGAGATCCAGATCTGCTGCGGTCCCACCAACCGTGGGGTCGCCGTACATGGCGACCGGATCTTCATGGGCACCCTCGATGCGCGCCTCATCGCGTTCGACCGCACGACCGGCAATGTGTTGTGGAATGTCGAGATGGACAAGTTCGCGAACGGCTATAGCTCGACCGCCGCGCCGCTCGTCATCGACGACAAGGTCATCATCGGCAGCGCCGGCGGTGAATACGGTGCGCGCGGCTTCATCGATGCGTACGACGTCGCGAGCGGCAAGCGGCTGTGGCGGCGCTACACGATCCCGGCCGCGGGCGAACCGGGTGCGGAGACGTGGGCGGGCGACTCCTACAAGACCGGCGGCGGTCCGGCCTGGACCACCGGCACCTACGACGCGCAGAAGCGTGTGCTGTACTGGGCGGTGGGCAATCCGTCGCCGGACTGGAACGGCGACTCCCGCGAGGGCGACAACCTGTACTCCAACTCGCTGCTGGCGCTCGATCCGGACACCGGCGACATGAAATGGTATTTCCAGTTCACGCCGCACGACGTGTGGGACTACGACGGCAACACTGGGGTGTTCCTGATCGACACCGAGCACGCCGGCGCCGCGGTCAAAGCAGTGGTGCAGCCGAACCGTAACGGCTTCCTGTACGTGCTCGACGCGGCGACCGGCAAGTTCCTGCGCGGCTCGCAATACACCGATACGTTGAACTGGGCCAAGGGACTCGATCCCAACGGGCGGCCGCTGTTCGATCCCAAGTATGTGCCGATGGCCGGCGGTAACCCGGAGTTCATCTGCCCGGGCAATGTCGGTGGCCAGAACGGGTCGTACACCGCCGCCTACAGCCCGGCCACCAAACTCGTATACGTGCCGGTGATCGAAAGCTGCGGCAGGATGGAGAAGCAGGAGGCGGTGTTTGTGAACGGCACCCCGTTCTGGGGCGGCGGTCCCGGCGAGATGCACGCCGACGAAATGTCGTACGGCCATGTGTCCGCGCTCGATCCTGCCACCGGCAAGATCCGCTGGCGGCACAAGGACGAATGGCCGCTGGTCGGCGGCACGCTCGCCACGGCCGGCGGCGTGGTCTTCACCGGCACGCAGTCGGGACACGCCATCGCGCTCGACGACACCACCGGCAAGGAGTTGTGGCGCTTTCAGACCGGATCGATGATTCGCGGCCAGCCCATCACGTACAAGTCCGGTGAGCGCCAGTTCATGGCGATGCCGAGCGGCGGCGGCGGCCTCGCGGTCGCGCTCGTCGGCGAGAATCCGAATGTGACGCTCGGCAGCGCACTCGTCGTGTTTGCCTTGCCGTGACCCTCCACGTCGCGGCCCTGCGCAACGCGGGCGTGGCCGCGCTGTGCGTGGTTGCCTCCGCGGTTTACGCCGCGCCGCCGCTGCGGCTCTGCGCACTGGCGCACAACTTGCCGTACTCGGCGCGGGAAGGTGCGCGCGGGTTCGACGTCGAGGTCGCCGCCAACGTCGCGCAGGCGCTCGCGCGACCATTCGAAGCGGTCTGGATCGACAATCCCGAGGTGCTGCAGGAAATCGACGACAGCGATTTCCCGGTGCATCGTCTGCGTAAAGGCGCGTGCGACGCAATCTTCAGCATGCCCGGACCGGCGCGGGATACATTGAAGAATCTGCCCGGCCTCGCGCTCGGCAGCGCGTACTACGGCGCGGCGTTCGAACTGTTCGGTCCACCGGGCACCCCGCCGTATCTGAAGGCGCTGAAGGCGCGCGACGTCGCGATCCAGGCCCAGACCGTCGCGAGCTTCGCGATCGCGTTCCTGCACGGCAAGCAGCGCACGTACTTCGTGCCGCGTGCGGCGCTGGAAGGCGTCGCGCGTGGTGAAGCGGACGTCGCGCTGTTGTGGGGACCGACTGCCGGCTGGCAACTGCGCCAGCTACCAGCGCTGGACCTCGCAATCGTCGAGGGCTATGCACCGCCGGCCGCACTCGCGTGGAACCTGCACGTCGCGACGCGTGCCGCCGATCCGGCGCTGCGGGAGGCGATCGACACCGCGCTCGACGCCATGACGCGCGACGGCATGCTCGCAAAAATCGCGGCTGACTACGGTATCCCGTGGCATGCGCCGTTTCCGGTCACCTACAGCCTGACGGAATTGAACAAGCTGCGCTGAGCGCGCAGTCGATGACTAATTGACGTCGAACAGCACCGGGATGCTTCCTGCATACAGTGGTTGATTCAGGAAAACGTGCTCCTTGCCGGCGAAGATGTACGACGCGGCGGATTCGGCAAACAGCTCGATGTCTTCCACCAGCATGCGCATCATGCGCTCGACTTCCGGCCCCGCCAGCGAAGGCATGACGCGGCGGTCGAGCCAGCACTCGGCCTGGCCCAGCACGCGATCGTTGTTCTCGAATTCGGTGTCCAGCAATCGTTTGAGCTGATCGACCGCTCGCGATGGCAGGCGATGGGCCTGCACATATTTCACGAACGGCAGAAAAGCCTTGAACTCTCGCGCCATCCCGCCGTGACAGCTATGCCAGTGGAGCTGAGCCTCCGCGAGCGACAGGCGGGCTTGGCGGCACGGCACGTAGTATGCCTTCAGGAACGTGTTCTCCCAGGTTGCTTCGTAGTGCTCGGCCGGAAAGATTTGGGGAATGTCCGTTGTAACCCAGTAGTCCGATCGCGCGTAATCGACTTGACCCGCTTCGCTCCGGTGCAGCGCGACCAGTTCTGCGCAGGTTTCCACATCGGCCAACCCCTGCTTGAGCAGCGCGAAGTCGGGTATGACCATCTGGTCAACGAAGTCATAGGCGTCGGATCCCGTGTGATAGATCTGCAGCAAGGATGTGCTCACGTCGTCATCATGCAGCGTTTCGCTAGTGACGAACCGGCGGACACCCAGCCTGGGCGCCAGGCGCCGGCGTGTATCGGCGTGAGAGCCGAGCCAATACTGCCGAAAGTCGTCGCGTGCCACGTGACGCTGACGGCGTACGAGGTGATTCAGCGTAATCATTGGGTGCTGTCTCCTGTTGT
>JADZCB010000236.1 GCA_020851775.1 Gammaproteobacteria bacterium | reverse complement strand
CTGGCCATCACCTGCGGAACGGCGTATGGCGGCACGCGGGCGACACCGGACTCGCGCAACGTGTCGACGGCCTCGATCAACCGGAGTACCGAGCCGGTGCCCGATCCGACGACGAGCCCTGTAGCCGGGTGCGAAACGCAACCGCCCGCCAACTGCGCATCGTCGATGGCTTTGCGCAGCGCGTGAAACGCATAGATGGCCGGATCGGCCATGAAGCGCCGGTGTCTGCGCTCGATGGGCGGTTCGTGCGTGAGATCAGGCAGGCCGCAGATCCAGCTGCGCAAGCCGGCCTCGCGATACGCTTCGGCGAACCGGACGCCGCTGCGGCCTTCGCGCAGCGCGCGATCGACGCCGCTGAGCTCGTTGCCCAGGCACGAGACGATGCCCAGGCCCGTGACTGCGACACGCCGCAACGGTGGTCTCGGTCCGTTGGTCTACAGCTTCGCGACTTCGAGCTGGATGCCCGCCATCAGGTCGGTCACCCAGCGGTTGTAGAACGGATGGATCACCGGCACACCATCCTGGACGCCGTATTTCATGTCGATACTGCTCAGGTAGCGGACGGAATACGCGGTCTCGCTGTAGTCGATCTCGACGACGACAGTATGCTTGTTGCGCACGAAGAGCTTGGCTTGCAGCTTGCGCTGACCGGCCACATGGGACACCGTCCACTTGCGATTCTGCGCGCCTGCGATGATCGCTTTCTCAACTTCGTCGATACCGGGCGTTTTCCTGCTTTGCGTGGCCACCACTACGTTCTCGTGATTGACGATGGGCACGGGCTGGCGCTGCGCTTCGGCCGTGCCTGCGAGCAGGACGGCGGCAGCGGTTACGGCGATGCGAATGGAGCGGAGAAAACGCGACTTGCTCATGTCAAAGCCTCCTCAAGATCAGCGAAGTGTTGACGCCGCCGAACGCGAAGTTATTGCTCGCGAGATACTCCGTATCGAGGCGTCGCTCGGCGGCTACGATGTGATCGAGCTCGGCGCATTGCGGGTCGGGATGTTCCAGATTGAGCGTCGGCGCGAACCAGCCGCGCTTGTGCATCTCGATCGCCCACCAGGCTTCGATGGCGCCGCAGGCACCCAGGGTGTGGCCGATGTAGCTCTTCATGGCGCTGACGCACGCGCGGTGGCCGAAGACCTCCGCCGTGGCGCGGCTTTCCGCGATGTCGCCGATCTGGGTCGCGGTGCCGTGCGCGCTGACGTAACCGACGGCGGACGCGGGCAGGCCGGCATCGTCGAGCGCGAGCTGCATCACCTTGGCCATGGTGGCGGCATTCGGTTCCGTGACGTGACTGCCGTCGGCGTTCGTGCCATAGCCGACGATCTCGGCGTGAATCCGGGCACCGCGTGCGCGGGCGTGCTCCAGATCTTCGAGCACGAGGCTCGCCGCGCCTTCGCCGACGACGAGACCGTCGCGGTCGCGGTCGAAGGGCCGCGGCGTACTCTGCGGCGCATCGTTGCGCGTGCTGGTGGCGAAGAGCGTGTCGAACACCGCAGCTCCGGCCGCGGACAATTCCTCCGCGCCGCCGGCGAGCATCAGGGTCTGCCGGCCGTAGCGTATCGCTTCATAGGCATAGCCGATCGCCTGACTGCCCGACGTGCAGGCGCTGCTGGTGGGGATCAGCCGACCCTTCAATCCGAAATACAAACCGACGTTGACGGCCGTTGTGTGCGGCATCATCTGCAGGTAGCTCGTCGAGGTCACCCCTTGCATGGAACCCGTGGCCAGCATGTTGCCGAACACCTGCACGGGCTCCGCGCTGCCCGACGACGAGCCGTAGGCCACACCCATGCGGCCGTCGGCGATGGCCGGATCGTCGAGCAGGCCCGCATCGTCGAGCGCGAGCTCGCAGGCCCGTACCGCCAGCAGCGAGACGCGGCCCATCGAGCGGATGCGCTTGCGCGGATAGTGCGCAGGCGTGGTGAAGCTCACGGGACTGCCCAGACGCGTATGCAGATTCTCGTAGCGATCCCATTCGGGCATACGTCTTACCGCGCTGCGCCCGGCACGGATGGCGCGCTCGATATCGTCCCAGGCATCGCCGAGCGGCGTGATGCCGCCCATGCCGGTCACGACGACCCGAGGCATCAGACGATCCCGCCGTTGATGCCGAGCACCTGGCGGGTGATGTAGGCCGCGGCATCGGACATGAGGAATTCGATGGCGGCCGCCACCTCGTCGGGCTTGCCGACACGGCGCATCGGCACCATGCGCAGGGCCTCGTCGAGCGCGACCTCGCTCAGCATGTCGGTTTCGATCAGCCCCGGTGCGACGCAGTTGACGGTGATGCCGCGGCTGGCGAGCTCCACGGCGAGCGCCTTCGCGGCACCGATGAGCCCCGCCTTTGCCGCGCTGTAATTCACCTGGCCGCGGTTGCCCATGACGCCGGAGACCGAAGAAACCACCACGATGCGCCCGCCTTGTCGTGCCCGCACCATCGGCATCGTCAGCGGATGGACCACGTTGTAGAAGCCGTTGAGACTGGTGGCGATGACGCTGTCCCAGTCCTCGTCGGAAAGCGCCGGGAAGGCATTGTCGCGAGCGATGCCGGCGTTGCAGACGATGCCGTAGTAAGGGCCGGCCTGTGCAACGTCGCGCTCGAGGATTTCGCGACTGGCGTTGCGATCGGTCACATCGAATTGCAGCACGGGGCTGCCGAGCTCCGCGGCCAGCGCATCGGCCTTCGCGCGCTCCTTCTGACAATGCAGCGTCACGGCGTAACCGCTGCGCGCGAGCTGCTTCGCCGTCGCCAGACCGATGCCGCGGCTCGAACCGGTGATCAGCACGCGTCGCGCCGTCATGCCGCCGCCTGCCGCAGGAATTCGCCGAAGTCTTCCGGCTGGAACGCCTTGATGCTGGCACGGGCGAGCACGCGCGTGCCGTCGGTGATTTCGCAGTCGTACACGGCGAAACCGGCGGCGTCCCGATACTCCTCCCTCGCCTTGATGCGAAGCAGGGTGCCGCAAGCGAATGCGGGCACTTCGCTCTCGTAGCGCCTCGTGCCGAGCAGCACGCCCTGCTTGGGCGGTTGTCCGCGTGCACTCGACGTGTGCGTCACATGCGCGGCGATGGCTTGGGCCATGAGCTCCATGCCGAACCACGCCGCCATGCCGTCGGCATCCGCGCAGTACCAGGCCTGCGGCGAGACGCGCAACGTGGCTTCGATGCTCGCGTCGTCGACGGCCACGACCGCGTCGAGCAGCAGCATGTCGCCGCGGTGAGGAATGTACGCTTCGATGGGCAGGAACTCGGTATCGGACATGGCCGTCACAGGCTCGGGCTCAGCACCAGCGAAACGTTGCTGCCGCCGAAGGCGAACGAATTGCTCATGCAGATGCGGGTGCGGTCAGGCGCAAAACAGTCGCCGGGCGCGGTGAGATTCAACCGAGGCAGGGCCGGATCCGCTTCGCCGTCCCAGACGTGCGGCGGGAGTCGCCCGTCGCCCGCAATGGCGAGCCAGCACAACGCCGCTTCCGTGGCGCCGGCAGCGCCGAGCGCATGTCCGGTGAGCGGCTTCGTTCCGCTGCACGCCACGCCCTCGGGAAACACGCGTGCCATGACGTGGCTTTCCATCGCGTCGTTCTTCGGCGTCGCCGTCGCGTGCAGATTCACATAGGCGATATCGGCCGCGGCGAGGCCCGCGTCCGCAAGCGCGGCGCGAATGGCGAGCTCCGCACCTTCGCCGCTCGGGTCGGGCGCGGAGACATGATGCGCATCGCTCGATTCGCCGGCGCCGAGAAGCTCGACCGTTCCTTGCTCGCGCGAGATCAGGAACAGCGCCGCGCCCTCGCCGATGTTGATGCCCCGCCGGTTGCGGCTCATCGGATTCGACAACTCGGGGCTGGTCGACTCCAGCGCGCCGAATCCGTTGACCGTCAGCCGGCACAGGGTATCGACGCCGCCCGCCACGACGGCATCGCAGATGTTCGCGCGCAGCAGCAGGCGCGCGCTCACGAGGGCTTTCGCGCTGGAGGTGCACGCGGTCGATACCGTGTAGGCGGGGCCGTCGATGTCGAGATGACGGGCGAGAAACGGCGCGACGGCGCCGATCTCCTGCTGGACATAGTCGAAGTGCGCCGGCAGCGCGCCGTCGCGCAACTGTGCGCCGATGGCCGCCTCACCTTCGGCGATGCCCGAGGTGCTCGTGCCGAGAACGATGCCGATGCGATGCCGCCCGTAGCGCGCGATCACGCGATCGACGTCGGCGCGGATCTGGGCGAGCGCGGCGAGCAGCAGGCGATTGTTGCGGCAGTCGTGTTCCCGCAGCGGCGGCGGCACGCCGGGCAGCGGACTGCGCACCCGGCCGACGCGTGCGGTGCCCTCGATCGCCCATCCGGCTTCGGGTTGCAGGCCGGCCGTATCGCCCCGCAACAGCGCAGCGCGCACGGTCTCGCAACCAGCGCCGAGCGCATTGATCACGCCGACGGCGTTGATAAAGGAACGTTGCTGAACGGATGCCATAGACAGTCAGGATCCCGGATGGACTCGCGTGCTTGGTATACGGCACGCGACTTTCCTCCCTGGCCGGGAACCGCTTCATCGATGCCGGAAATATTACTCTTGGACGACAGAGGCGGCTACGTCGCGAAGCTCCCGTTGCGGTTCGTCGGGTTCCTTCGGCGTCGCGATGAGCGCGAGCGGGGCGAATAGCACCGCAGCGCCGATGCCGATCAGCAAGGTGAGACCGAAGCCGGCGAGCGCCGGGGTGCTGCTGAAGGCGAGCAGCCCGAAGGACAGCAGCGTGGTCGCGGATGAAAGCAGCACGGCGATGAAGGCGCCGCCCTGGCGGCGATGCCCCTCGACCAGGAAGATCGCGTAGTTCGAGCCGACTCCGATGACCAGCAGCAGCGCGAGCACGCTGAACAGCGTCATCGGCACGCCGGCATAGCCCAACACTGCCAGGGCTGTGCCGACGCCGAGCAGCGCCGGCTGCACGATGGCGATGCAATCCCGCGCGCGGTAGCGACGGCCCAGGATGAGCAGAGCGAGCGCGACGGCGAGCACCAAGCCGTAGCCGAAGGCGATGCGGTAATCATGCAGCAGGCGGCTTACCGAACCGACCTTGTCGACGAACGTGACGCCGGACAGTCCTTGTGTCGCGGTTTTCAACGCCTCGGTGCCGGCGTATCCGGCCGGTGTCACGATGGAAGCGTAGCCGCGCTCGGTCTTGCCGAGCCACAAGTGGCGGAACGCACCTGCCGCCGGCGAGGCCAGCCAAGTCTCCGGCTCCATCGAGCGATCCGCGGCGGCGCGGTAGGCATCGATCCACTGCGCGGTCGTCGCGGCCGGAAAACCCACGGCGTCGAGCGCGCCTTGCAATGCCGCCGGGTTGCCGAGCAGCCGCCGCTCGATCAGCTCGCGGTTCGCCGCCTGTCGCTGCCGTGACGGCACGAATGACGAGACGCCTTGGAAATGCGCGAGGACGCGACGTTCGACGAGCTCCCGCAGCCGCTCGGCGAGCGCCTCTTCGCGCTGCAGAACCTGCTCGGCCGTGTCCGCTTCGACCAGGAAGAACTCGCTCGATGCCTGCAAGCCCGTGATCGATCGGATGCGCGTCTCCTGTTCGAGCAGCGCGGGCGGCCGCGTGGCCATCGCGCGCACGTCGTCGCGGGACTGAAGCTGCATCCATCCCGGGATGCAAAGGGCGATCACGCAGGCGCCGATGATGACCGCTCGCATCGGCGTCATTCGTCGGCGGCAGGCGACGACGAAGCGGCGGGCGGGTTCGACGATCGAGAGGAGCTCGCGTCGAGGCGGCCGCGCGAGCAGCCCCGGCAGGAGCAGGACGACTGAAACGTAGGCCGCGGTCAGCCCCGTCAATGCAAAGAGCGCGATCTGACTGACGGCGGGGAAGGGCATGAGCGTGAGTGCAGCATAGCCGAGTGCGCTAGTGAGCAGCGCGAGCGTGAGGCCGGGCAGGATGTCGCGCAGGCCGCGGCGTGCATTCCAGTTTGCACCGGCTTCGGCGTGGGCCGCGAAGTACTGGATCGGATAGTCGATCGCCTCGCCGATCAAGCTCGCCCCGAACACCAGCGTCAGCAAATGCAGCTCGCGGTACACGCTGAGGGCGACGGCCGTCGCCACCGTCAATGCGATGCCGACGACGAGCAAGCCGAGACCGAGCGGAACGGCGGAACGAAACGTCGCCGCGAGCAGCACCACGATGCCGGCGATGGAGAT
>JADZCB010000235.1 GCA_020851775.1 Gammaproteobacteria bacterium | reverse complement strand
TGCAGCGCGCGCAGCGCGTCGCGCGACATCGTCTCGACGCGCTCGTTCCACAGGCGCCGGCGCGGATCGGCCTGCTCGTTCACGACGCTTCGTCCTGCGGCGGATTCGCCGCGTCGGGCTGGCACAGCTCGAACAGCAGCCCGGTATGCGGCTCGCGCGGCAGGAACGCGATGCGTCCGTGCGCGCCGTGCCGCGGAAAGCCGGCGGCGGGCTCGATGCCGTCGGCATGCAGCGCGGCGAGCGCCGCGTCCAGGTCGGGCACCGCCAGCGACAGGTGGTTGACGCCGCTCGTCGACCCCATCACCGCGCGCCCGAAGCCGTCGCCGCGATCGGCGTACTGCAGCAGCTCGACGATGACGTTGGCGGCCGCGAACTCGGCGACTTCCAGGCCCGCGTCCGGGATCGATCGCCGGGTCACCGGCGCGCCGGGCAGCATCTTCGCGACAGCGGCCACCGCCGTGTCCAGGTCGGCGACGATGATGCCGATGTGATCGATGCGCGGAGCGGTCATCGACCGCGCCTCGCGGCGGTCGCCGCCTCGTCGACCGCGAACGTCGCGGGGTCGAGCACCACGCCGTAGTCCTCGCGCGCCGCCTCCACGCTGAGCAAGCCGTCCAGCACGTCGTCGATCACCTGCTGCAGCGGTCGCTCCAGCGGATCGCCGTAGCCGCCCCCGCCGCCCGCGCGCTGGCGATAGACCGAGCCGCGCGGAATGCCGCGCACGACCTCCTTGGCCCTGGGGCGGCGGACGGTGGCATCCGGATACGTGATCGTGATCTCGTTGAGGCTGCCCGGCTTGCCGCCGAACAGCCCGAACGCGCGCGCCTCCTCCTCGATGCCGTCGCCGAACGCGATGCCGGTCACGTTCTCCGCGTCGATGACGAACTCGGTCTCCACGCCCAGTCCGCCGCGCCAGTGCCCGGCACCGGCCGAGTCGGGTGCGTATTCGTGGCGCAGCAGCCGGTGCGGATCGTGGATCTCGAACATCTCGTAGTCCTGCGCCTGGATGCCGCCGGCGCAGTTGATCAGGCCGATGTGGTCGTAGCCGTCGGCACCCCACGTGGCGCCCGATCCGCCCTTGAGGGCGAGGAACAGAATGTCGACGTAGGGCCGCGCATGGCGCGGATCGTTCCCCGCGATCGTGAAGTTCATCGCCCGGTTCCATCCCGCCGTAACCATCTTCGGCAGCGCCTGCGCGAAGGCCCGGAAGATCGCGTCGGAGGTCGGCCCGGTGATCGAGTTGCCGAAGGTCGTCGCCGCCGGAAAGCGCGCGTTCAGGAACGACCCTTCCGGATTCACGATGCGGATCGGCCGCAGGATGCCGGCGTTGTGCGGCACTTCCGGATCGATCAGCATCAGGAACGTGAGCAGCAGCGCCGAGGCCGTGGCCGAGTAAGGCGCGTTGACGAAGCCGGGCGTCTGCGGCGAGGAGCCGGTGAAGTCGAACGTCACCTCGTCGCCGGCCACCGTCACGGCCAGGCTGATTCTCATGCGCGAGCCTTCGTTCACGCCATCGTAGAACGCCCAGCTCTCGCCGCGATAGACACCGTCCGGAATCGCGGCGATCTCGCGCCTGACCATGCGCTCGGAGGCGCTGAACAGGTAGTCGATGCACGCGTCGAAGGTCGGCGTGTCGAAGCGTTCGAACAGCTCGTGCATGGCGCGCTCGCCGATGCGCGTCGCCCCGATCTGCGCCTTGATGTCCTCCTCGACGATCGAGTAGCGGATGTTCGCGAAGATCATGCGCCAGACGTCGCGCCGCGGCTGGCCGCGCTCGATCACCTTGAGCGGAGTGATGCGCAGCGCCTCCTGCCAGACTTCACGCGCCTCCGGGTTGTAGCCGCCTGCCTGGGCGCCGCCGATGTCGGCCTGGTGCCCCTTGCAGGCCGCCCAGGCGACGAGCCGGCCATCGCGGAAGACAGGCCGGAACACCGCCACGTCGTTGTTCTGGTTGCCGCCGGAGAACACGTCGTTGTGCAGGATGACATCGCCCTCGTGGATGTCGTCGCCGAAGAACTCGGCCACGCGTTCGCACGCCGGCTGCATGGCGAACGCGAGCACCGGGATGTACTCGGTCTGCTCGAGCATCTGCCCGCGCGCGTCGTACAGGCCGGTGACGAAGTCGCGCGCCTCGTTCAGGATCGGCGAGCGCGTCGTGCGCAGCAGCGTCAGGCCCATCTCCTCGGTGATCGACTTCAGCCGCCGGTGTAGCACCGAAGCCTGGATCGGATCGACCCGCGTGTTCATGACGACACCTCCATCGCGTGGTCCTCGAGCAGGAAGCCGCCGAGGGCGTCGACTTCGAGCCAGAACCCGGCCGGCACGAACACCGTCGTCGTCACTTTTTCGACGATCGCCGGGCCCTCGAGCCGGTTGCCGTGCCGCAGGCGATCGCCGTCGTAGACCGGCGTATCGGCGAACGCCCTGGCCTGCGGCTGGTAGACGGGGCGGCTGCCCTTGCGTGCGTGCTCCGCGTCCGGCTCCGAGCGCGGCTCGCGCCGCGCCGCCGGCTTGTCGGTGTGCCCCACGGCCGCAATGCGCAGGCTCACCAGTTCGACTGGCGTGCCTTCCTCGCGCAGCGCGTAGCCGTACAGCCGGTCGTGGCGCTCGTGGAAGGCATTTCGGGCCGCATCCCAGGCGCCGGTGCCCAGCCACCCGATCGGCACCTCGACCGACACCTCGTGATACTGGCCGAGGTAGCGCAGTTCGAACGACAGGACGAATCGGCGCTGGCCGGCAGCGATGCCCTCGGCTTCGAGCACCCCGTTGGCCTCGTCGATCATCGCCTCGACGAGCGCGAGCAGGCGCTTGCGGTCCACGGCCTCGCCGAGCAGCGCCGCGTGGCTGCGCACGAAGTCGTGCTTCAGGTCGGTGCGCAGCATGCCCGAGGCGCAGAAGATCGATGCGTCGTGCGGTACGAGGATGCGCCGGATGCCGAGCTCGCGCGCGATCATCGCCGCGTGGATCGCCCCGGCCCCGCCTGCGCAGATCAGCGGGAATTCGCGCGGATCCCACCCTTTCTGCACCGAGATCTCGCGGATCGCCGAGGCCATGTTGACGTTCATCACGTGATACATGCCGTGGGCGGCACCGATCGGGTCCATGCCGAGCGGCTGCGCGACGCGTCGCTCGATCGCGGCGAGTGCCGCCTGCGGATCGAGCTGCAGGCGACCGCCGGCGAAGAACGCCGGCGACAGATAGCCGAGCAGCAGGTTGGCATCGCTGCAGGTGGGCTCTTCGCCACCGCGTCCGTAGCAGGCTGGACCGGGATCGGCGCCGGCGCTCTGCGGTCCCATGCGCAGCAGGCCGTGGTCGATCCACGCAATCGAGCCCCCGCCGGCACCGATCGTCGCGATGTCCATGGCGGGCAGCGCGAGCGCAAAACGGTTGACCGAGCCGCTGGTCGTGATCGACGGCGTGCCGCCCACCACCATCGCGGCATCGAAGCTCGTTCCACCCATGTCGACCGTGATGAAACGGTCGCCGCCGTGCGGCTCGATCGCGGCCAAGCCCGCCGTCGGCGCTGCCGCCGGCCCCGAGAGCAGCGTCGAAGCCGCGAGCGCGGCGACCCTATCGGCCGAGGTGACGCCGCCGTTCGACTGCATCACGCGCAGCACGCCCCCGAAGCCGCTCTCGGCGAGCCGGCGCTGTAGGTTGCGCATGTAGCGCCGCAGGATCGGACCGACCACCGCGTTGAGCACCGTCGTGCTGGTGCGCTCGTAGAAGCGCACCTGGGGCAGCACCCGGCTCGACACCGACAGGTAGGCTTGCGGCAGGCGCCGCTCGACCAGCCCGGCCGCGGCTTCTTCGTGCGACGGATTCGCGTACGCGTGCATGAAGCTGATCGCGACGGCTTCGACTTCGTTCGACGCGAGCGACTCGATCGCCCGTTCGACGTCGTCGAGCGACAGCGGCTCGATTTCGCGCCCGTCGTGTCCCATGCGCCCGCGCACCGGCAGGCGCAGGCGACGCGGAACCAGCGGCAACGGCGCGGTGAACTTGTTGTCGTAGAAGGATTCGCGCACGCCGCGGCGCATCTGCAGCGCATCGCGGAAACCGTGCGTCGTCAGCAGCCCGGTACGCGCGAAGCGGCCGGTCAGCACCGCATTGGTCGTCACCGTCGTGCCGTGCACGATGATCTCGACCTGTCGCAGGAACCCGTCGAGCGACGCCC
>JADZCB010000234.1 GCA_020851775.1 Gammaproteobacteria bacterium | reverse complement strand
TTCGCGGTGCGCGAGCTCGGTCTGCCGGACAATGCGAGCTATCTGCGCTACACCGATCTGCGCCGGCCGTTCGTCGTGTGGAACGTGTTTGCGGCCCCGGCGCTGTCGCTCGACCCGATCGAGACCTGCTTTCCAATCGTCGGCTGTCTGAGCTATCGCGGGTATTTTCGCGAGCCGACGGCACGAACGCACGCGCAGGCCTTCGCCGCGCGCGGGCTCGACGTCTACGTCGGGGGTGTCGCGGCCTATTCGACGCTCGGCTGGTTCGCCGATCCGCTGCTGAACACGATGCTCGTCTGGGACGACCGGCGCCTCGTGAAGACGATCTTCCACGAACTCGCCCATCAGCGCGTCTACTTCCGCGACGACACCACATTCAACGAATCCTTCGCGATGGCCGTCGCCGACCTCGGTTATGCGCGCTGGCGCGCGGCTCGCGGCGAGGATATCGGGATCGATGGCGAGGAACAACGCGACGAGGCACTGATCGATCTGCTGATCCGGCATCGTGAGGCGCTGCAAGCCCTCTACGCGCGTGTCGATCTCTCGGATGCGGACAAACTCGCGCGCAAACACGCGCAGTTCGACGCACTCGCCACCGACTACGCCACGCTGCGCGCCGGCTGGGCAGGCGATACCCGTTACGATCGCTGGATGCGCGAAGACATGAACAACGCAAAGCTCGCCTCGATCGCGACCTATCACGAGCTCGTGCCCGGGTTTCTCGCCCTGTTCGCACAGGCGGGGGAACGCTTCGAGGCGTTCTATCGACGCGTCGAGGCGATGCAGCAGCAGACGCAGGAAGCCCGGGCCCGCACGCTCCACGGGCTCGCGCAGGACGCGCCCGCCCGCCCGTCGTAGCGTTCGACATCGCGCCTGCCGGCGCTCCTACAGCAAGGAACGCATCACGCCGCGCGTTCGAGAACTTCGCGGACGAACTTCAGATAGACGGTATAGACCGCGATGCTGCCACCGTCGCGCACGACGAAGAACGGTGCATAGGCGACGTCGAGATCGCGTGCGAGGCGCATGCCGGGGCTGTCGGGATTGGCGACATCGGCGTCCACCGTCTCGTCGATACGCAGGGCGTGGCCGTCGCGCGCGAGGCGTCGCTCGATTTCCGCACATTTGCCGCAGGTGCTGCCGTCGGCGAAGCGCTTCCTGACGAAGGTGATATGCATGACCGGGGCCGATCGTTCGGGACGACGTGCACCGTAGCCCGGGCGTCCACGGCCGGAAAATAATTTGTCGGCCTTAGCTTATGCCGCGCTCAATGCGCCGGCAGTTCGATTCCGCGCATCAACGCGTCGATCGCTTCCTTGTCCTGTGCGGCCGCCGCCTGCTCGACGAGATCGCGCGTCAGATGCGGGGCGAACAACTGGATGAAGTCGTACATGAAGCCGCGCAGCATCGTGTTCCGGCTGAAACCGATCTTCGTGATGCTGTACGAGAACAGGTGGCTCGCGTCGAGGGCGACGAGATCGGTGTCTTCATCGCGATCGTAGGCCAGCGTCGCGACGATGCCGATGCCCATGCCGAGACGCACGTAGGTCTTGATGACGTCGGCATCCGTCGCCGTGAACACCACCTTCGGCGCGAGGCCCTGCGCACGAAACGCTTCGTCGAGCTGGGAGCGCCCGGTGAAGCCGAAGACGTAGGTGACGAGCGGGTAGTTCGCGACGTCCTGCAAGCTGAGCTTCGTCAGCTTCGTCAACGGGTGACCGGGCGGCACGATGATACTGCGGTTCCAGCGGTAGCACGGCAGCATCACGAGATTGTCGAAGAGCTCCAGCGCCTCGGTCGCGATCGCGAAATCGACGTTGTGGCGCGATGCCAGTTCGGCGATCTGCATCGGCGAGCCCTGGTGCATGTGCAGGGACACTTCGGGATACTTCGCCGCAAACGCCTTGATCGTCGGCGGCAGTACATAGCGTGCCTGCGTATGCGTCGTCGCGATCGACAGACTGCCGCGGCGGTGGTCGCTGAACTCCTTCGCGACCCGCTTGATGTTGTCGCTTTCGGCGAGGATCTTGCCGGCGAGCGCGATGATCGCCTCCCCCGCCGGGGTCACTGCCGTGAGCTGCTTGCCGCTGCGCAGGAAGATCTGCACGCCGAGTTCGTCTTCCAGCATGCGGATCTGCTTGCTGACGCCGGGTTGCGAGGTGTACAGCCACTCGGCCGTCGCCGACACGTTCAAATCGTGCCGCGCGACTTCCCAGATGTAGCGGAGCTGCTGGAGTTTCATGCGCGAATTGTAGCCTGGGGACAGCGTGCAACGGGAACGCGCGGATCGCCGCACGGTTATCGCGCCTGCCGGCGCTCCCACCTAAGAAGCGTGAACCGGAATGTAGGAGCGGCGGCAGCCGCGATTGGGATGTCGGTTTCAGCCAGACTTCGTCGAACGGAGCCTGTCGAGCGTCGCGCTGTAGAGCCCGGCGAGTGGCATGTCGCATTCGGCGGGGGTCAGCGCGGCGAGGGCATGTTCGAGCTGCCTCACGATGAGATCCTGTACGCGATAGCGGGCACGGGTGTGACGGACTTCGCCTGCGTCGCGATGCTCGAGCACCCACTGCGCGTGCGCGTCGAGCGCCTCTTCGAGCGCCTCGAGTCCCGTACTCGTTTCGACCGACACCCCGAGCACCGGCGTCGTCCACGCGGCCGAGCGCTGCACGCCGAACTGCACGGTGGACACGAGTTGCTGCTGCATGCGCGCCGCGCCGGGGAGGTCGCTTTTCGCGACGACGATGATGTCGGCGACTTCAAGAATGCCGGCCTTCAGCGCCTGGATCGCGTCACCGGTCTCCGGCTGCATCAGGAGCACCACGGTATCGACCAGGGCTTTCACCGCATGCTCGGCCTGCCCGACCCCGACCGTCTCGAGCACGATCTCGTCGAAGCCGTGTGCTTCGAGCCGCGTCAGCATGTCGGCGACGTTGTTGCACATGCCGTCCTGCGCATCACGGCTCGAGACCGAACGCATGAAGACACGCGGATCGTCGGCGGCGCGATCCATGCGGATACGATCGCCGAGAATCGCGCCCTTGCTGTACGGACTCGCCGGATCGATGGCGAGCACCGCAATCCCGGCACCGCGCGCCGCCCGTCGCTCGACGAGCGTGCCGACCAATGTGCTCTTGCCGACGCCGGGCGGCCCGGTGAATCCGATGCGACGCGCACTGCGCGCAGCGACGACCGGCGGCGCCGCCAGCATGTCCGTGACGCTGGCATTCGCGAGTCGCGAAATCTCGCGCGCGAGCGCCCGTCGTTCGTCGCCGGACAGCGCCCGCTCAGCCGACATCGAGCACCCGCGCCATCTCGGCGATCACGTCGTCGATACGCTGACTCGCGTTGAAGATGCCGGCGGCACCGGCATCGACGAGCGCCGGATTGTCCTCGTGCGGAATGGTCCCGCCGACGAACAGCTTGACGTTGTCGGCCTTCGCTTCGCGCAGGCAGCGCGCGGTCTCACGCACCAGGTCGACGTGGCTGCCGGAGAGGATCGACAGGCCGACGGCATCGACGTCCTCGTCGATCGCGACACGGGCGATGTAGTCGGGTGACTTGCGCAACCCGGTGTAGATCACTTCCGCCCCCGCATCGCGCAACGCAAGTGCGATGACTTTCGCGCCGACGTCGTGGCCGTCGAGGCCGGGTTTGGCGATGAGGATGCGCTTGCCGGCAAGACTCATGAATGACTCCGTTGCAGCGATGGGCCGGTCACAGCCGGACCGGTTCCTGGAATTCACCCCATTCCTTCTTCAGCGTGTCGACGATCTCACCGACCGTCGCATAGGCGTGACAGCAGTCGACGATGTACGGCAGCAGATTCTCCCGTTCGTCGAGTGCCGCAGCGCGCAGCTTCACGAGGGTGCGCGTGACGGCTGTGCCGTCGCGCGACTCCTTCAGCCGCTCGAAACGTTCGATCACCTTGCGGCTGACGTTCGGGTCCAGACGGAAGACTTCGCCGAA
Organism: Gammaproteobacteria bacterium; assembly: GCA_020851775.1. Lineage (GTDB taxonomy): Bacteria > Pseudomonadota > Gammaproteobacteria. Next base: position 2,709 of record JADZCB010000234.1, on the reverse strand, counting down.
GTCGGTCGTCTGTTCGGCGTGGCGGAAAAAGTTCTCGCCGACGACGACGCGCTCGCCGCGATCGGTGTCACGCTTGCGCTCCAGCGCCCGGTGCGCGATCCGCGACTGGAGGTAACCATCCTCGATCGCGCGCACCGTGCCGCCGTAAGCGTCGATCTCGCGGATCACCTTCTCCATCTCCTCTTCCATGCGATCGGTCAGCCATTCGACGTAGTAGCTGCCGCCGAGCGGATCGACCGTGCGTGCGATGCCGCTTTCGTAGGCGACGATCTGCTGCGTACGCAGCGCGATCTCGGCACTGGCTTCGGTGGGGATCTGGAACGCTTCGTCATAGGCACAGGTGAAGATCGACTGCGCGCCGCCGAGCACGGCGGCCATGTTTTCGATGCCGACGCGCACGATGTTGTTCAACGGCTGCTGCGCCGTCAGCGAGGAGCCGCCACAGACGACGCCGAAGCGGAACATCAGCGCCTTTTCGTCGGTCACGCCGTAGCGCTCCTTCAGCATGCGCGCCCAATAGCGCCGCGCCGCGCGGAACTTGCAGACTTCCTCGAAGAAGTCCATGTGCACGTAGAAGAAGAACGACAGGCGCTTCGCGAAGTCGTTCGGATTCGCGCCGCGGGCGACGAGTTCGTCGACATAGGCGAATGCATTCGCGAGCGTGTAGGCGATTTCCTCGACCGCCGTGCAGCCGGCGTCGCGGACGTGGGCGCCCGCGATCGAAATCGGATTGAAACGGGGCGTCTGCTCGTTCGAATAGAGAATGGTGTCTGCGATCAGACGCATCGACGGCCGCACCGGGAAGATCCACGTGCCGCGCGCGACGTATTCCTTGAGGATGTCGTTCTGGATCGTGCCCGTCAGCTTCGCGCGTGGGATGCCGCGCCGGTCGGCGACCGCGAGATAGAGCGCGTAGACGATCGCCGCCGTGCCGTTGATCGTGAACGACGTCGACAGCTTCGTCAGATCGAGCCCGTCGAAGAGGATTTCCGCGTCGGCGAGGTTCGACAGCGACACCCCGACCTTGCCGACCTCGGCACTGGCCATCGAATCGGTCGGGTCGTACCCGCATTGCGTCGGCAGGTCGAGCGCGACGGACAGGCCGGTCTGGCCCTGCGCGATGAGGAACTTGTAGCGCTCGTTCGTTTCCTCGGCCGAGCCGAATCCCGAATACTGGCGAAAGGTCCACAGGCGGCCGCGATAGCCGTTCTCGAAGATGCCGCGCGTGAACGGATACTGACCCGGCGCGCCGACGTGCGCGGCGTCGACTGCATCGGGCGTCGCGACTTCGGGGACCTCGATACCGGACGGCGTCCGCGCGCCGGGCTGGCCCGGTTCGGGCGCGAGTTCCGCCGCCGTCGTCATCGGGCAGATCCGGTGATGCGCGCGAGCACCGCGTCGTGCGCATCCCAGTGATCCTGGTGCAGCCAGGTGGTGAGTATCGATTCGGTTTCGAGCCCACGCAGGCCGGCGGCGTCGACGTTGTTGCGCATCGCGCGGGTCAGCGCCTTGTAGGCGCGCATCACCTGCGGTTTGCGCTTGGCGACGGGCTCGAGGAAACGGGAGGTGAAATCGGCGAAGGACTCGCCCGGCGCGGCGGCAGCGTCGGCGAGGCCGATTGCGAGCGCGGCCGGCGCATCGATCAGATCGGCGCGCATCAGCAGGCGCAGCGCCTGCGACGGCCCGACCAGGCGCACCAGATCGGGGCCGCCGCCCCAGGCCGTCGAGATGCACATCGTGCCCTGGACGAAGGCGAACTTGGCGTGGGCGGCGAGGATGCGCACGTCGCAGGAGACTGCGAGTTCCGCGCCGCCGCCCAGCGCGTCACCGTTCAGCAGGGCAATCACGGGTACCGGGAAGTCACGGATCGCATCGAGATTCGCGCGCGAGCGCAGCGTCATCCGCTCGACCGCCGCCGGTTCGCGCAGGCTGTCGAATTCCTTCAGATCACCGCCGGCGGCGAAGCAGCGCTCGCCGGCGCCGGTGATCGTCGCGGCCACCAGCCGCTCGTCCCGGGCGTGGTGCGTGAACACGGCACCGATCTCATCCAGCACCGCCTGGGACAGCGCATTGCGCTGGTCGGGGCGGTTGATCAGCACGTGCAGCAGGCCGTCGGTGACGGTCACTTCGAGGTGGGTCAGGTGCATTGGACGGTCCGGCGATTGGAAGGAACGGACCGTATTGTTGTGGGTTTGGGCGGGCGGGTAAACCGGCTGGCGGGCGGACCGACGAAGTAAGCCCGACAGGCGCACCCGCAGGTGGGGCTTACGAAGGCAGCCCGACCTGCGAACAAGGGCCGGGATGCCGCGAAAACCCAAAAAAAAGCCGGCGGAGACGGGATCTCAGCCGGCGCTGGGCATAGCAACAATAGGTGGTGTTGTCGTTTTCGTCAGGGGCTCTTCACGCCTGAACCTGCCGGTATTCCTTGATCATCACTGCCATCTGATCCTTCAGTAGCAGCTTTTCCTTTTTCAGGGTCTCAAGGCCGAACTGGTCCAGCGGAACTTCCTTTGCGTTGCAGTCGTGGACTTTCGACTTCAGCGCGCTGTACTTGTCATGGAGCCGGCGAAACTTTGCACTGTCCACCAGCAGGGCGTCAACCGCATCTTGATCGAATTCGAACATCGGGCCTCCTGTTGCGGATTTAAGGCGTGATGCACTAGGAAACCTAGCCCACCCCACAGGTATCGGCAAGCTGAAAAAATCCCC
>JADZCB010000233.1 GCA_020851775.1 Gammaproteobacteria bacterium | reverse complement strand
GCCGAACGCGCAAATGCCCCGCCGGCCGCGATGCGCACGCATCGGCGACACGTGATGCGGCGCGCGCGAACCCCCAAATTACCCAATCAGCAGAAGGTCGACTCATGCAGCGCAAGTTCACCGAGGAACAAACGGCAATTCGCGACGCGATCACCAGGCTCTGCGCCGAGTTCGACGCCGAGTACTGGTTGCACTGTGACGAAAAAGCGGAGTTTCCCGCAGCCTTCGTCTCCGCCATCCGCGACGGCGGCTGGCTGGGTATCGCGATGCCCGAAGCCTATGGCGGCAGCGGCCTCGGCATCACCGAAGCCGCGATCATGATGCAGACGATCACCGAGTCGGGAGCCGGCTTCACCGGTGCGTCCGCCATTCACCTCAACCTGTTCGGGCTCAATCCGGTGGTCGTGTTCGGCACCGACGAACAGAAACAACGCATGCTGCCGCCGCTGATCGCCGGTCGTGAATCCGCATGTTTCGGGGTAACCGAACCGAACGCCGGACTGGATACGACGAATCTGCAGGTACGTGCGGAGCACGATGGAGACGGCTACCGGATCTTCGGTCAGAAACACTGGACGTCGATGGCACAGCGCGCCAACAAGGTATTGCTGCTCGTGCGCACGACGCCGCGCGACAAGGTGGCAAGAAAAACCGACGGCCTGTCGCTGTTCTATACGGATCTGAATCGCGAATTCGTCGAGATCCGCGAGATACACAAGATGGGACGAAGTGCCGTCGATTCCAACGCCGTGTTCTACGACGGCATGCCGGTTCCGAAGCGAGACCTCATCGGCGAGGAAGGAAAAGGCTTCTATTACATTCTCCATGGTCTCAATCCGGAACGTATCCTGCTTGCGGCCGAAGCGGTCGGGCTCGGCCGCGCTGCACTACGTCGCGCCGTCGATTATGCGAAGGAGCGGGAGGTGTTCGGGCGCAAGATCGGCATGAATCAGGGTATACAGCACCCGCTGGCGCGCATCTGGATGGAACTCGAAGCGGCCAACCTGATGGTGTTCGAGGCCGCCGCCCGATACGACGGCGGCGAGGAATGCGGCGCACAGGCCAACAGCGCCAAATACCTCGCCGCGGAGGCGGGCTTCAATGCCTGTGAACAAGCGGTGCTGACCCATGGCGGCATGGGCTATGCGCGCGAGTATCACGTCGAGCGATACCTCCGCGAAATCATGATCCCGCGTATCGCACCGGTCAGTCGTGAGATGGTGCTGAACTTCATCGGCGAAAAAGTGCTTGGCCTGCCGCGTTCGTTCTGAGGCAGGCACACGATGGCGCGATCACGGCGAGCGTGCGTCGGAAGCCGGTTACGCCGGACGGCGCGTGGACCGGCGCGCGCGTGTCACCCTGGCGATCACATGTGCCTGCGTGCGGCGTTGCGAGAGTGAGGCGGGTCGGACCAGGACAGATTCCCGGCGTGCATACGGCAGCGAACGCCGACTTGAATGTTATTCAAAAATAAGGATACTACGTCCATAGCGACGCGCATCTTCATTCGTAGCGGCGATGGACGCGAGGCGCGCGCACTGAGCGCGTGACGCTCCCGGTAGAGGAGCGCTGCAACCAGGTTACATTCACCGGTTGCATGAGACGAAGTCGAAGGGTCGGCAACGACGGGGCGAACATGCGGGGCGGGGGTTCTGTGGTACTGCGAAACCTTTACGACGCGTCGACGCGTGGCTACACCGGTGCACGCTGGCAGCCTTGGTGGCGTACCGTGATGATAGGGATTGCGGTACTGCTCGCGGCTTGCGAGGCACCTCTGAATGTGAGCGGAGTCGACGCCGCAGCGCGTGAGCCAATCCGCCGCAGCGATCTGTTGCAGGCGGCGGCGCGTAGTGACGAGGTCATTGTCGTGGTCGGCAATCACGGCCTTCTGCTGCGCTCCACCGACGGCGGTGAGACCTGGCAACGCCGGGTGCTTGCGAATTGGCCGTCACTGATCGACGTGACCGCGTGCGGTAACGGACTGTTCGCCGCACTCGCCGCAGAGGGCGAGGTTTGGACGTCGGGTGATGGGGGCGTCACGTGGGCGATCAATCGCCTCGAAACGGAGGAAGCGCCCCAGGCGCTCACCTGCGACCCGCGCAACAGACTCTGGGTCGTCGGGAGCTTCGGGACGGTCATCGACAGCGCCGATGGCGGCCACACCTGGACCGATCATTCGCGCGGCGAAGATCTCATTTTCAACCACATCCAGTTTCTCGATACGGACACTGCGCTGGTGCTGGGTGAATTCGGCGCCGTCGTGTGGAGTCGGGATGGCGGCGCCACCTGGCAGGGCGCAGAACACCCGTTGCCCGATGAGTTCTACCCGTTGTCGGCCTGGTTCGAAAACCCGGCGCGCGGCTGGGTGGCGGGTATCAGCGGGCAGATCCTCTATACCGATGATGGCGGTACTAACTGGCAGAGGCAGCCGACCGGGACCATCGTACCGCTGTACGCGCTGGCACCGCTCGCCGGCACGCTTTATGCCCTCGGCGGCGAAGGAACGATCCTTCGCCTCGAAGGGACGCGCTGGGTACGTGTCGAACATGGTCGACAGATCCGGTTGCACCTGCGTGCGCACTTGAATCTCGACGACGAGCGGCTGCTCGTGGGTGGTGCGGCCGGAAGCCTTCACATCCTGCGTGCGGGCGAACTGTCGGCTTCCGCCGCCGCGAACAGCGGGAGTTGATCGCATGACCGACTCCAGCCAGTTCTTCCCGCGCTTCGGCAACCTGCTGTTCGATCATCGCAAGGTCGTATTGACCCTCGTGCTCCTGATCACCGGCTGGTTCGCGTGGCATATCCCCGCCGTGAAGATGCTTTCGGACTTCGCCGATCTGCTGCCTCAGGACCATCCATACATCCGGCTGCATAACAGCATCCGCGACACATTCGGGGGCGCCAATATCGTCATCCTGGCGGTGGAAGTCGATGACGGTACGATCTTCACCAACGATACGCTCGCGCGGATTCAACGAATCACCGAGTCCGTCGACCAGATCACCAACATCAATCACAACCTGGTCACTTCACTCACTCACCGCAACACGCGCAAGATTTTTCTTACCGCGGACGGCACGATCAAGTCCGCGTCATACTACGATCCGCATCGGGGCGACTACACCGACGAAGAGTTGCAGACGCTGCAGCGTGACGTCGCCGCCAGCACGCGTGCCTACGGCATGCTCGTGTCGCCAGACATGAAGGCAGCACTGATCAAGGGGACTCTCAACGAGGGTGCGCTCGACTACGGAAAGATTTTCAGCGAAATCCAGGCCATCCGGGAACGCGAGGCAGCAGCGGGGATACGCATCCATGCCACGGGACATCCAGTGCTCGTCGGCTGGGTCGAATCCTACAGCACGCAGATTCTGCAGATCTTCCTCTACACGATTGTCATCGTCATCGCCATCCTGATTGTCTATACGCGGCGACTTTACGGCATCCTGTTGCCGCTCTTCGGCATGGCGCTCACCAGCATCTGGGGCGTCGGGTTCATGGGTGCGTTCGGTTACAACCTCGATCCGCTGATGCTGGTCGTGCCGTTTCTGATTTCGGCGCGTGCGATGTCGCACGGCATACAAAAGGTCGAGCGTTATTTTCTCGAGCTCGCGCGAACGGGGAATCGGGAGCGAGCGGCGCGCAACACCTTCAACGCACTGTTCCGGCCCGGTGCGCTGGCCATCGTCGCGGACGCGGCAGCCCTGTTCCTGATTGGTCTCGGTTCGGTGCCAATCAACGACAAGATGGCAATCTACGCATCGTTCTGGGCGCTGTGCATGTTGATCACCGTGCTGGTGACGCTGCCGATGATGCTGGCTGTGATGCCACAGCCCGCGACCGTGGCTGTCCAACACACCACTGTACGCAGGATTTTTCCGAAGCTGGCCCTGATCGTCGGCACACCGCGGCGTTCCAGGGCGACGCTGGTCGTCTGCCTTATCGTTGCTTGTGTCGCCACCTATCTCAGCTCCTGGGTCGTGGTCGGGGAGCCCGAGCCAGGTTCCCCGTTGCTGTACCCGAACCACGACTACAACACATCGTCGACCGCCATCAACCAGCGTTTCCCGGGCTCGGAGGAGTTGTTCATCATCGCCCGCACGGACGCCAAAGGCGGGCTCAAGCGGCCCGAGGTGATCAAGGCGCTGGAGGACTTCCAGGAGCACATGCTCCTCGACCAGACCCTCGGCGGCGCCAAAGGGCTGAACAACCTCATCACGCAGGTAAACCGGATGACGCACAACGACGATCCGCGCTGGTCGGTCGTGCCGTCACGCGAATCGGAGGCCGGCGGCTTGATGTACCTGTACATGATGTCTGCACCGATACCGGGTGCATTGCTCGAGTTCAGCGATACCGACGAGCAGCGCGCGAACATGGTCTTTTATTACAAGGATCACACGGGCGAGACGATCCGGCGCGCGATACACATGGCCAAGACCTGGATCGACGACGTCGGTTCGCATATCGATGGTCTGCATATCGATCTCGCTGGCGGGCCGGTGGGGGTCACTGCGGCTGTCGATGAAGAAGCGTATCAGACCAACCTCGTCGTCGTACCGGCGGTGCTTTCGCTCATTTTCGGTTTCACGCTGTGGTTTTATCGATCGATGCATGCGGGATGCATGATGCTGATTTCGATGACGTTCGCGACCACGCTCACCTATGCCTCGATGGCCTTGCTGGGCATGGGTCTCAATGTGAACACGGTGCCGATGATCGCAGTCGGCATCGGCCTGGGAGTCGACTACGCCATCTACATGATGGACCGCATCAAGGAAGAGATGCACGTCGCGCACGATGTGCAGGATGCGGTGCGGCGGGCGGTATCCACGACGGGTGTGGCAATCGCCATCACGGCGACGACGCTCGTCGGTGGCATCATCATGTGGGTGTTCATTTCCGATCTCCGGTTCCAGGCGGATGCTGCGCGTCTGCTCATCATCATGCTGGCGCTCAACGCCTGCGCTGCGATGTTCCTGGTGCCGGCATGGGTCGACGTCTTCAAGCCGCGCTTCATCATGCAGTCCGTGAACCCGCGTGGAATAGCACACGACAAGTCGATCGTGGAAGAGAGTGTGATGCAGGACGAATGAACCGTGCCGCGCGCGGCTTGCGGTGGGCGCGGTGCTGGAAAAGCTGATTAAGGCCTGAAATCTACGGAAACCATCACGACGCCAAAAACGGCGGTTGTCGAGGAGAGAATGATGGCAAGACAAAAATTGCGAGGGTGGGGGGCTGTACGGCACGCGCTGTCGACAGCCGGGGTGGCGGCACTGGCATGGGCTTGCGTCGGGATCGCGCCGGTCCAGGCGTGGTCTACCGTGGACGGCACTCTCGAAGTGCATGGCTTCGTCGACAGCACGACTCACGGGCGCGCGCACGGCCTGGGCCTGTCGAAGCAGCGTTTCCGCGGCCAGCTCGAGTTCAGCAAGAACTTCGGGGCTGCCGGAATTTTCTCATCATTGTCCGCGCACGGTATCGTGCGTGCAGTGTACGACGGCGTCTACGATCTCAATTCGGACACCTATGGAGATGAAGCGGGCGGCCAGGTCATGGGGGCAAGTACCGGCATTCCGACGCCCAATGGTCCTCTGCTCACGCCGTGGGGCAGCTCGCCTGTCACGGCGGGTAATCCGGCACTGCCGGGCGGTGGCGGTTTCGGTTTTGATGTGGCCGCCAATCCGAACACCGGCCTGCGCAAGGTGGGGCGTGAGCTCGGCGCAAGCAGCAATACCGGGCAGTTCGGTGGCGGGCTTGAACTTTTCACGCCCGTGCGGCCGTGCAATGTCGATCCGCGAGGCTGTATAGACGGCTACCTCGATTTCGACGAGGACGACCTGCGCTTCCCAGAATTCCGCGACGACCATCGCTGGCTGCGCGAAATGTATGTCGACGCGACGATACCGTTCGAGAATGGCAACGAACTCAATTTTCGCGTCGGCCGCCAGCAGGTGGTCTGGGGGCGCACGGATCTGTTCCGCGTCCTCGATCAGGTGAATCCGATCGATTTCTCGGTCCAGAACATATACGAAGAATTCGAGGACAGTCGCATCCCGCTCGGCATCCTGTCGGCCGAGTACCGCATGGGCGCGACCGCGATGTTCGACGACCTCAACTTCCAGTTCCTTTGGAACTTCGAGGACTTTCAGCCCAGCGTCCTCGGCCAGGGCGGGCAGCCGTACAACATTCTGCTGGCCGGTGATCTGTTTCGGGCATTGGGCAACTGCTGGGACAACGGTTGCACGGTGAGTAATTTCGCCGGCCTGTCCCCGGCCGGCAATCTCGCGACCGACTTCCCGGCGCATACGCTGGGCATCCGCCAGGCCAATGTCCCGGACGGCAACGACCAGTTCGGCATGCGCCTCGAGGGCGTATTCAAGAGCGTCGGCTTCTCGGTCAACGCTTTGTACTTCTATCAGCAATTGCCGTCGCTGCACGCTTTCCAGCCGCCGGCGGTGAACCCGTTCGTAGGCCGCGGAATCCCTGCCGCCGCTTTGCCACCGTTCCTCACCGTGGGACCCGAGACGGTCTTCGGACAGGAATTTCCGCGTTCGTACCTGCCGGCGTTCGATATCGAGTTTCCAAGAGTCCTTCTCGTCGGGGCGTCGGGCGACTTTTATGTCGACCAACTGGGCAGCATCCCGTTGAAATCGGTGTTCCGCGTGGAGGTTGCACATACCAATGGCGAAGAGTTCCCCGATACCTCCAAGCCGGGGATGTACTCGACTTCGCGCGTGATGCGCTGGGTCGTCGGCTGGGACCGCCAGACGTTCTTCCGGACGCTGAACCGCAATCGCGCGTTTCTCATTTCCGCGCAGGTGTTCGGCGAGCATCTGCTCGATCACAACCTGATCGAGACCGGCACCGGCTCGATCGGCATGCCCAACTGGAAAGACGACTTCTTTCTCACGCTGCTGCTGCAGACCAACTACATGAACGACCGGTTGAATCCACGCATCCTGACCGCCTACGACGTGCGCGCGCATGCGGGGGTCGTCGGGCCGCAGATCGAATGGCTGATGTCGGACAACTGGCAATTCATCCTGGCCGCGAATCTGAAATTCGGTACCGCGCGGCAGGTGTTCGACAACAACGCGTCCGCCAACCCATACCCGCCGTTCACGCTTCCAGCCGGGACATGCGGGCCTGTGCCGTCGGCGAACCCGCCACCGTGCAACGCGCCGACTTCGAGCATCGGGTTGTTCCGCGGATACGAGCCGCTTGGCCGGTTCCGCTCCGGGCCAATCGGGATGGCGCAGCACGAGGATGAACTCCAGCTCATGGTGCGCTTCCGGTTCTGACGCCGGGCGCGCAGCCCGCCGCCGGCGGATCCCCGAGAACCGCCGGCGAGCACGACAGCCAGTGACAGTAGCGTCCGGCAACCTGCCGCGCGGTACGCAAGTTTTGCGAGGTCAATGTGATGAAAACCAGTGCCTTCAGAATCGTGAAATCATTCCTCGGCGTCTGCACTCTCGCGATCTGCACCGGGACTGCCGGGGCAGTGACGATCGAGGACGTCGAACGATCATTCTTTCCCTATGAAAGCTGGACGCCGGAATTCCCCGGATACACCGCCGGCATGGCGATTGATCAGACGAACGTAGAGCAGTTCAAGGAGATCCTGGATCCCGGCATGTACGAGCACATCAAGGCCGGACGCTACGTCATGCAGACCACGCAAACCGAATCGCTCGCTTTGCACCAGAACTACATCGAGGCGACGCGTAAGGCAGTCGCCAGCCCACCACAACTCAATGCGAACGGGACGGTCGACAATTTCGTCGCGGGGCGGCCCTTTCCGGAAGAGCCGGATGTGGCCGATCCGAACGCCGGGGTGAAAATCGCCTGGAATTTCAAATACGGCTACAACTGGGGTGACAATGCCGCCGTGTGCCCCATGTACTGGAAGCTGAGGGACATGCGCACCGGCAATCTCGAGCGCACGATGCGTTTTTGCATCCACTTCCTGAACATGAAGCATCGCGTCAACCAGGAGCCGTTGCCCGAGTTCAAGGACAATCCAGGCAACCTGTACCGTGCAATCTATCTGATAGTCAACGAGCCCTTCGATCTCTCCAATACGCAGCTTCTCATGCATCGCTACGAAGATGATCTGAAGCGCGACGATGCATGGCTGTACCTCGGGTTTCAACGACGAGTACGTCGTCTGGCCACCGGTCAGACGACCGACGCGTTTCTGGGCACCGACATGATGATCGAGGACTTCGAGAGCTATAACGCCCGCGTGTCCGACTATGACTGGAAGCTCGTGGCCACCAAAAACGTGCTGCTGCCGTTCCATCACCATAATGGACTGTCGCTGGCAACTGACATGCCGACAATGCCAGACGGCTTCAAGTTCGTGGATTTCGGCGGGCAGGGCAACTGCTTCCCGAAATCCACCTGGCAGTTGAGGAAGGTCTACGTGATCGAGGCAGCTCCGAAGGAACCGGGGCATCCACTGTCGAAACGCATCATGAACATCGATGCGCAGACCTTCACCATCCCGCAACAGTCGATGTTCGACCGCAAAGGCGAACTCTGGAAGACCCTCACGAACACGCAGGCCTATCCGGACGACCATCACCCGAAAAACAAGGGCTCAGGTGTGTCGATCAACGACGGCTTCGCGTCCATCGACGTGCAGGCTCAGCATTGCACGACAGGGCAGTTCCAGGGGCTCGTCGATCCCTCGCTCAGTCCACCTTCGTTGTTCACGGTGCAGGGACTGCGCACGAAGGCACATTGATCGGGGCGGCGGCAGCCATATGGATCGTCGGGCAGCACTGAACGGCGCATTGCGGCGGGCCACGCCGTACACGCCGGTGCAGGAACTCGCACCAAGGGTGAAATGATGAAAAAAACCATCTTGAAAGGCATCCTGCACGCTCTTCCGCGGGTGGTCGGCGCAGCCGCCAGGATCAGCAGTGAAGTCGACCAGCACCTGCGCAAAGGCAACGGTGTCGTGCAGTTGTCACTCAAGGATGGGTCGATCTCGCAGTACATCATCTTCACCGACGGCAAGATAGAAACGTCGGCCGGGGTGCACCCGGCCCCCGACGTCAAGCTCACGTTCAAGACACCCGAGGCTGCTCTCAGATTTCTGCGCATAAATCCTGATCAGGCGGAAATCGTCCACTTCCTGAAAAATTTCCAGGTCGAACTGACCGGTGACGATGCGCTGGCCTACTGGTTTGCAACTCTCTCGAGGAAACTGGTCAGTACGCGGTGGCGGATGGGGTCGCCGATGCGCGATGGCACGACCCGGCTGACCGCGAACACCAACGGTGGCCCGCTGTTCGTTCATGTGAAGGATGGCAGGATCATCCGGACGACGCCGATCTCGCTATGCGACGAAGATCCGGCAAGCTGGACGCTGTCGGCGCGCGGCAAGTCGTTCAGTCCAATCCGTCAATCGCTGGTCAACGTGCATGCGCTGGCGACGAAATCGCTCGTCTATTCCGACAAGCGGCTGCTCTACCCGATGAAGCGCGTCGATTTCGACCCGCACGGAGAGCGGAATCCGCAGAACCGCGGCAAATCCGGTTACGAACGCATCTCGTGGGATGAGGCCCTCGACATCGTTGCTGAAGAGATAAAACGCCAGAAACTGCAGCATGGACCGGGTTCGATTGGAGTCGTGCAATCCCCCCACCATACAATGGGGAACATCGGGTATTGGCTGTCGGCGCTATATCGTTTCTGCAATCTGATCGGCGGGACACCGATGATGATGAGCCCGATCAGTTGGGAAGGATGGTACTGGGGCGCGCAGCACCATTATGGCAACAGTCTGCGACTGGGGAGTGCGGGGTCTTACGGGACCGTGGAGGATTGCCTGCAGGAATGCGAAATGATCGTGTTCTGGTCCAGCGATCCGGAATCGACCTCCGGCGTGTATGCGGGTCACGAAGGTACTCAGCGCCGGTTGTGGGCAAAGGAACTGGGTATCCAGTTCGTGCATATCGACCCTCATTACAACCAGACGGCGCAACTCCTGGGCGGCAAATGGTTTCCGATCCGACCGACGACGGATTCGGCATTGGCGCACGCGATCATGTACGTGTGGATTGCCGAGAAGCTGTACGACGTCGACTACGTCGAACGGAATACCACGGGATTCGAGGAATGGCGGGCTTACATCGTCGGCGCGGCCGACGGTACGCCGAAGACGCCAGAGTGGCAGGAAAGGGAAACCGGCATTCCGGCGCGGGATGTCTATTCGCTCGCGCGGGCGTGGGGCAGGAAAAAAACCTATCTCGCCGCGGGCGGTGTCGGTGGGGGATTCGGTGGCGCCTGCCGTGCCTCGTCCGGCCAGCAATGGGCACGGAACATGATCCTGCTGATGGCGATGCAGGGTTGGGGCAAGCCGGGCGTCAACTTCGGCAATCTGCAGTACGGGACGCCGGTCGATTTGTCGATTTACTTTCCGGGCTACGCCGAAGGTGGTATTTCCGGTGACGTCGACCGGACCGCCGCCGCGATCAACAATTACATGCGCATGCCGCAGGTCCTGTCCAAGAACATCATCAAACAGACGATCCCGCAGGAAAGACTTGCCGAAGCCATCACGCAAGGCGAGTGCGAGATGTACCCATGGGATGGCGCAAGTCTGGAAGCCCAATTCCAGAAATTCGACTATCCGGCGCCCGGGTACTCGCGCGTCCATATGCTGTACAGATACGGCGCCTCGTTTTTCGGCACGACCACGGATTCTTCCCGCCTTCTCGGCATGTACCGGCATCCGTCGATCGAATTTGCGGTCTGCCAGTCGATTTGGCAGGAAGGCGAAGTGCAGTTTGCGGATATCGTCTTGCCGGCGTGCACCAATCTGGAACGCTACGATATCAGTGAGGTCGCGGGCTGCGCGGGCTATATCCACCACAATCAGAACCAGATGAATCACCGGATGGTCGTGATGCAGCACAAGTGCATCGAACCACTCGGGGAGTCCAAATCAGATTTTCAGATCTTTCTCGACATTCTCACGCGTAGCGGTCTCGGCACGGTGTTCGCCGGTGGCTGCGACGAGCTTAACTGGTGCAAGCGGGTGTTCGATTCGTCGGACATCGGGAAGTACATCTCCTGGGAAAAATTTCTCAAGAAGGGATACGTGATACTCCCGCCGGAAAAACCCGAGACCCGGGATCCGACGTATATGCGCTGGTTCGCCGAGGGACGGAAGAAGGACGTGCCCGAGCCGCACCCCCTGCCGGGCGATTACACGGAGAAGTTCCTGTCGGGACTTCAGACGCAATCGGGAAAGATCGAATTTCTGCCGAATTCCCTGCAGCGCTTCGACCCGGACAGCGCCGAACGACCGGTGTTGAACCGGTACATCGCGTCATGGGAAGGCCCGCACACCGAAGCGCTGATCGACCAGTACCCGCTCCAACTGCTCACTACCCACCCGCGGTACAGCTTTCATACGCAGGCGGACGGGAAGAATGGCTTCATCAACACCATCGAAGATCATCGCGTGGAAGTCGATGGTTACCGCTATTGGGTGTTGAGGATGAATCCCGACGATGCAGAGGCGCGCGGGATCGTTCATCACGGGCTGGTCGGGGTCTTCAACGACCGGGCGACGGTCATCTGCGCCGCAGACGTGACGCATGCGGTCACGCGTGGTGTCGTGAAAGCGTTCGAGTCCTGTGCAGAGTTCGACTTCTTCGAGTCCGAAGACGGAAGAGTCGTCGACCGGGGAGGCTGCATGAATCTGCTGACGCCGTCCAGGAACCAGGCGGCGGGTACCTCCGCGATTTCGCCGAACTCCTGTCTGGTACAGGTCCGGGCGTGGAATCAGGTGTGGAAAGGATCCGCCAATGAGAAAGTGTAACCTCGAAATCGATGTCGCCAAGTGCATGAGCTGCCAGAACTGCGTGATCGCGACGAAAGACGAGTACCACGGCAACGAGTTTCCGGGCTTCGCCAAACCGTATGCCGGGGAGAATGGCGACCTGATAACCATC
>JADZCB010000232.1 GCA_020851775.1 Gammaproteobacteria bacterium | reverse complement strand
GCGCTCTTCCTGGTCCATCGAAAGCAGGGCTTCGAAGCGATCGCGACCGGCCGTTTTCCGCCGTCGAGTTGAGCGGCGAGGGACTGGTAACTCAGTGCGCGAGTGTCGCGACCGGGTGTTCAGCGGCGAAGGCGCCGGCCGGCAGCCTCAGATAGCGTGGCAGCAGAGTCGGATCGTCGAAATCCGCCTGATCGAAATAAATCATCAGCGTGCCGCGCTGGCGCGGCGTGCCCGCGTGATACATCCCGGACGCGGCGAGCAGTGTCGCTTCGAGCCGATCGGCGCTGCGCACGAGACCTTCCTCGTCGAACATGCTGATCGTGCCGCCATTGAACGGCAGATTCTCGAGCGCCTCGTAGGGCAGCAGCCGGTACGTGCGGTGGGCGCGCTCGCCCGCGCCCGCATACGGGGCGATCGACGCCACGTCGTGCGCACCGCCGGTATACGACGCGATGACCCGACTCCCGGTATCGACGAGGTTCGGCAGGTTGACGTCGATCTTGCGCGGTACATCGTTCTCGAGCACGAAATGTTTACGCTTCAGCGGTGCGCCGTACTGCTGCGTGGCGAGCCGCTCGAGATCGGCCGCGGGAAAGACCTTGTAGTAACAGCCGCAGCTCGACACGTTCTCGTAGATCACCGGCATGTTCGCCGCGTTCAGCGTCACCCGGATGATCGCCCCCTGCGTGGCGCCCACTTCCGGATCGAAGCCCCCGTTCAGTCTGGGCCGTTCGGGAAACCAGAATGTATAGACGAGCTGTTTCAAGGCCACGCCGTCGATCGTCGCATGCTGGACGTAGGTGTAGACGGCCGGATGCTCGACGTCGATGCGCGGCTGCGCATGGGCCAGGTCGCTACCCGACATCTGCACCTCGCCGAAGCGATCCGCGTCCGGATCATAGCGGACGGTATCCTTGCGCTCGACGGCGATGACGGGCGCGAAGCGCGCGAGCAGCGCGTCGTCGCCGAGCTGTGCCGGATCGCTGTCATCGTCGTCGGCGTCCGGCGGCACATACAGCGTCGCGTCGGAAAAATCACCGGTGACGACTTCGTCGGCGGCGGTCGCGACATGCATGCCCATCCACAGGCGCACGAACGGGGCGATCGGCAGCAGCGCGAGCTGACGCCAGGTGCGTCCCCGGGTTTTGATCGATTCCGCGATGTGCGCGGACAGCTGGCTGTGATACGAAGCGAGCGCGGTATCGTCGGCGAGCCGATCGATCGTCGCCAGTTCGTGTACACGCAGACGCGTCGAGGCGGCGACGTAGCCACGGTTCACGCGCTCGACGACGGTATCCGCCGGCGGGAGCTCGTGCGCGGCAGCGAATTCGGCGAGCATCGCATCCGGCACGCGCGCGAGTTCGAGCCGCGTGCGCTCTTCGCCGAGCACCCCGGCGCGATCGACTGCGCGCGACAGCAGCGCGCGGCGCGTGGCCGGCGCGGCAACGGGCGACCAGGCCGCGAGTGCTTCCTGCAACTGCTGATCGAACACCAGGAACGGCCTGTCCTCGACCACGAGATAACGCGCATCACCGGCTTTCGCCGCGTCGAAGAGCGCGACGAGATCGGCGACCAGGGCTGCATCGGGAGATGAGGTGTGCGGACGCAAGCCGGCGCAGCCGGCGAGGGCGATGACGAACGTCACGATGGCCACGCGGCACACGCCGGAGGCGGCCCGTGCGACGCTGGATATCGCTGTCATTCCGTCAGCACCGACTGCACATCGTGGACGAGTGCGGGCGTCCACCCGCTGTAAGGCCCGCCGAGCGAACCGTCGGCACGCACCAGCACGCTGAGCGGCAACCCGACCACGTTCCAGGTTTCGGCGATGGCCGATTCGCGGTCGAGGATCACCGGGTAGTTGATGCCGAGCTTCTGCGCGTAGGCCTGCACTTTGCGTGGCGACTCGGCGACGTTGATGCCGACGATCGCGAGACCGTCCTGCCGGTGCTCGGCATAGAGTCGCGCGAGTTCGGGTATTTCTTCCTTGCACAGGGCGCACCACGTCGCCCAGAAATTGACGAGCACCGCCTTGTGCGTGTTCAGCAATTCCGTGAGATCCACTTTCTCCTGCTGCATGTCGACGCTGGTGAAACGCTGCTCGTCGTCCAAGGTCTCGGTGGCGGACACGGGCCCGGCCCTGAGCGCAGCCATGAACACGAGGAGCATTGGCGCGAACCATCGGGGTGCCGGAAACCTCATATCAGCAGTTCTCCGCTCTTGATCAACAAATATTCCGCGACACCCACCATGCCCCAGCCGAAGAGTTTCTTGACGCGCGCCATCCACGCTCCCGAGCGCGGCAGTGACGTCATCAGCCCGGTGAAGCTGCCGAGCAGGACCAGCAGGAAGCCGACGCCATAGCCGAAACTCAGCAGCAGCAGAAACCCGTAGAGCACATTGTGTTGAGTGCCGACGTAGACGAGCAGCGCGGCAAGCACGGGCGCCGTACAGGGGCCGACGATGAGTCCGGCGGCCATGCCGAACAGGAAGACGCCGACGACCCCTTGCGGTCCGCGCTGCGCGGGTCCGGCGGTGAGCCCGAGCTGCGGCAACTGGAACACGTCCAGCATCGCGAGTCCGAACAGGAGGCACAGGTTCGCGACGACGATATGGGTCCACGGGCTCGCCGAGATCTGACCGAACAGCCTGCCGGACAACGCCGCGAACACACCCAGTGCGGCATAGGTCAAGGCCATGCCGAACACGTAGATCGACGACAGCATGAAGCCGCGCCAGGGTCCGCCGCCGCTGCGTGCGCCAATCACGCCGAGCGTCACCGGCACGATCGGATACACGCACGGCGTGAAACTGACCGCGACCCCGGCGGCGAACACCGTTGCCAACGCGAGCGCCGGATGCAAGTCCGTCAGGTGACCCAGATTCTCCATCGTGTTCCCACCGTACAGCCAGTTGCGACGAGCGACCGTCGCGTGCGACCGGTGCACGCGACGTGCCAGCTCGCCGCTGCCGCACACGGTGAGCGCAAGCAATTGAAGGTACTGGAAGTGCACAGGAATCGGCGGACGGGCGTGCGCCACGTCTGCAAGCCCTGGCAACGAAGTTTGCAGCCGCGCACGCAGTTGCGCGGCGGCGCTCCTCAGCCCGTGGCGGCGCGCAGAACGAGTTTGACGACGAGCACGACGAGCAGCACGAAGACGATCGTCCCAATCAGGCCGGCGGCGACGAACACCCTGCCCGACCCATGGGCGAAGTCGCGTTCGCGGTTGCGCTGGCTCTGCACGCCGAAAAGGGCTGCGAGCACGCTCTGCATGACCTGTAGTAAGCTCATGCGCTTCAATCGATCGTCTTTCCGGTCAGGCATTGCGGTTCTCGGGGATCGGACGGCCGCCAACAATTCGCCAACAACACTGCCGCCCTCGGTGGCGGTCCGAGGCGCTATCCTGCCAGCATGCTCGAACAACTCAAAGAAGACATCCGAAGCATTTTCGATCGCGATCCCGCGGCGCGTAATGCTTTCGAGATCATCACCACCTATCCGGGCGTGCATGCGCTGATCGTGCATCGCGCCGCGAACGCGCTGTGGCGGCGTGACTTCAAGTGGCTCGCACGCCTGCTGTCGCACCTCGGTCGCATGCTGACCGGCATCGAGATCCATCCGGGCGCGACGATAGGCCGCCGCTTCTTCATCGACCATGGCATGGGCGTGGTCATCGGCGAGACCGCCGAAATCGGCGACGACGTCACGCTCTACCACGGGGTGACGCTGGGCGGCACGACCTGGAACAAAGGCAAGCGCCATCCGACGCTGCGACGCGGCGTCGTGATCGGGGCCGGCGCGAAGGTCCTCGGCCCGATCACGATCGGCGAGAACGCCCGCATCGGCTCCAATGCGGTCGTCGTCAAGGACGTGCCGGACGGCGCCACCGTCGTCGGCATTCCCGGCCGGATCGCAGGCGGCAGGGCCGCCACCGCCGATCTCGAACACCCCGAACCGGCGACGTCGACTGCCGGGCTCCGCTTCGATGCCTACGGCCAGGCCCGCGATCTGAACGACCCGCTGGTCCAGCAGATCGAACAGATGCAGCAGCAGGCTGCGCGGCTCGAACGACAGATCGCGGCGCTCGAGGCGGCGTTGCGGCGGCAGGGCATCGAACCCTGAGGCAGAATCCGGTCGATCACGCGTGGGTCCAGGCATCGCATCGCCATAACGCTCGAAACGCCGCAAATATTTGTTGACTGTATTACTGGGTATCCGCGACAATTACCAACAGTGACTCTTGGTATTCCTCTGCGGGGGTACAGATGCGACTGACGACCAAAGGCCGTTACGCCGTCACGGCGATGGTGGAATTGGCACTCAACCAGGACAAGGGACGGATTTCGCTCGCGGAAATCGCAGAGCGTCACGGGATTTCCCAGTCCTACCTGGAGCAGCTTTTTGCGGCGCTGCGGCGTCGCAGCCTCGTCGACGGTACCCGCGGTCCCGGCGGCGGTTATCGCCTCGGCCGGCCACGGGCAGAAATTTCCATCGCCGACGTCATCGACGCGGTCGACGAATCGGTCGATGCAACTCGCTGCAAGGGCAAGCGCAACTGCCAGGGCGATCATGGCTGCCTGACCCACGATTTGTGGGAGGAGCTGAGCACGCAGATCCGCCTCTATCTGTCGAGCGTGACGCTCGAATCCGTCGTCGCGAAATCCCGCGACAGCGGCGATGTCCAAATCCTGCGCAAGTGGCCGGTCGCCGCCGCGCAGACCGAAACCAGCGCGGCCTGACGCCGGCGCCCAATAGTCCCGAGGAGACTCCCGACATGTCCGTGACTCTGACCGAACGCGCCGCGCAGCACGCACAGCGCTTCCTCAGCGGCCCGCAGGGTGGCAATGGCCTGCGCGTCGGCATCAAATCCACCGGCTGCTCCGGTTATACGTACATCGTGCAACCGGCGCGCGACATCACCGCCCACGACAGCGTGTTCGAATCGCACGGGGTGCAGGTGATCGTCGATGACGAAAGTCTCAAATATCTCGACGGCACCGTCGTCGACTTCACGCGCGATGGTCTCAACGAGAACTTCAGATTCCAGAATCCCAATGTCACCGCGACTTGCGGTTGCGGCGAAAGCTTCAACGTCTGAGCCATGGCCACGTCCCCCGACGTTCAGTCGTTCATCGGTCAGAAGTATGACGCCGGTTTCTATACCGACATCGAGCAGGAGAGCCTGCCGCCAGGACTGTCCGAGGACACGATCCGCTTCCTGTCGGCGAAAAAGGAGGAACCGCGCTGGATGCTCGAGTGGCGTCTGAAAGCCTACGCGCGCTGGTGCGGGATGATCGAACCGACCTGGGCGCACGTGCACTATCCGAAGATCGACTACCAGGCGATTTCCTACTATGCCGCGCCGAAATCGGCCAAGGACAGGCCCAAGAGTCTCGATGAAGTCGATCCGAAGCTGATCGAGACCTACAACAAGCTCGGCATTCCGCTCGAAGAACAGAAGATGCTCGCGGGCGTCGCCGTCGACGTGGTATTCGACAGCGTCTCGGTGCATACCACGTTCAAGGAGAAACTCGCCGCTGCCGGCGTCATTTTCTGTTCGTTCTCCGAAGCGGTGCGGGAACATCCCGAACTCGTGCAGCGCTATCTCGGCACGGTCGTGCCCCAGCACGACAACTATTTTGCCGCGCTGAACTCGGCGGTGTTCTCCGACGGCTCATTCGTCTACATCCCGAAGAACACGCGTTGCCCGATGGAGTTGTCGACGTACTTCCGCATGAATGCGATGAACACCGGGCAGTTCGAACGCACGCTGATCATCGCCGACACCGGCAGTCACGTGAGTTATCTCGAAGGTTGCACGGCGCCGCAACGCGACGAGAACCAGTTGCATGCCGCAGTCGTCGAACTGATTGCGCTCGACGACGCCGAAATCAAGTATTCGACGGTCCAGAACTGGTACCCCGGCGACGAGGAAGGGCGCGGCGGTATCTACAATTTCGTGACCAAGCGCGGCGACTGTCGTGGTCGCAACTCGAAGATTTCGTGGACGCAGGTCGAAACGGGCTCGGCGATCACGTGGAAGTATCCGAGCTGCGTTCTGCGCGGCGAGAACGCAGTCGGCGAATTCTACTCCGTCGCCCTGACCAACCACCGGCAGCAGGCAGACACCGGCACGAAGATGATCCATCTCGGCCGCAACACCCGCAGCACCATCATTTCGAAAGGCATTTCGGCCGGGCGCGGCCAGAACGCGTACCGCGGACTGGTGCGCATCGCGCGCAGCGCCGACAACGCGCGCAATTACACACAATGTGATTCGCTGCTGATGGGCGATCGCTGTGGTGCTCACACCTTTCCGTATGTCGAAGTGAAGAACAGCTCGGCGAAGGTGGAACACGAAGCATCGACTTCGAAAATCAG
>JADZCB010000231.1 GCA_020851775.1 Gammaproteobacteria bacterium | reverse complement strand
GGCGCCTGTGTCGCAGTCCAGAGGGTAAGGACGCCGCTTTCCGCGTCGTAATCGGCGACCGTTCCGTTCGTTTCCATGCAACCCGGAACGACGACGCCGTGCTCGAACTCGTCCTCGAATATCTGCGTCGCCCGCGCAAATGCGGACTCGACGTCGCCGAAGTCGGTCGATATCCGCTGCGCAATGTTCTTCCCCGCCCGCGTCAACTCGCCGTCATGGACCGCCAGCGCATCGGGTCGCATTGCGGCCTCCGGATCGAGCGCGGCAGGCAGCAGAGCGTATGCAACCTCGATCCTTGTAGCTGCAGCGCGCGCGAGGTCCATGCTTTCTGCGGCGACCGCGGCCACCTCCTCGCCGAAGAAACGGACCCGGTCCCCTGCCATCGGATACCGGTCCGACCACTTTGCGCCGAGGTGAACGTATTTCACGCCGGGGAAATCGGCCGCAGTGATCACCGCGTGAACGCCGGGAATCCCCGATGCTTCCTCGGTCGATATCGACTCGATCCTCGCATGTGCGTGCGGACTCCGAAGCACCGCCGCGTACAACATGTTCGGGAGAACGATGTCCGGCGTGTACAAGGCACGCCCGCGTACCTTGTTCGCCGACTCCAGTTGCGGCACCCTGCGCCCAACTTCCCCGCTGGGCGATGCCGTCATCTCCGCACCTCGCTCGGCTTCGCTGCAGTCACGACCGCTTCGATGATCTTCCTGTAGCCGGTGCATCGACATATGTTCCCCGCGAGCGCGTCCACGACATCCTGTTCGGTCGGCCGGGCATTGCGACGCAGAAGCGCCAGTCCCGCCATGATCATCCCCGGCGTGCAGAAGCCGCACTGAAGCGCGCCCGTGTCCACGAAGGACTGCTGCAACCGATGCAATTGTTCGCCAGCGCCTACACCCTCGATCGTTTCGATGGCGCATCCGGCCGCCCTGCATACCGGCACGAGGCAAGAACAGACGGCGCGCCCGTCGAGGATGACGGTACAGGCGCCGCAATCGCCGCTGCCGCAGCCGATCTTCGTTCCGGTCAAGTGAAGCCTGTCTCTCAGCGCCGCAGCCAGCGGCATGCCGGCCGGGGCATCGATCTCGTACCGCGAACCATTCACGAGGAGCTCATAAGCCATTGCACGCTCTCTTTCCATCTCCGTTTCACGCCGTGCGGACGACCGGACCGAGCAGCGCTTAGTTCGGCAGCTTCCGCAGATGCTTCATCGAACCGTAGAGCGCGATGATCTTTTCGAACTCGGACGCATCGTAGAAGTCCACGCGACCCGCCGTGTAGCCCTTCGCGACCTCCATGGCAAAGCGCGCTGCGGCTTCGATGTCCATGATCTGGCTCGCACCGCTGGTCGAGCCGGCGATTGGCATCGCGCTGGTAAGCGCCACGCCGACGATCGGCGCATCTGTGACGACGTTCTCCTGCGCCATTCCATTCAGGTGATAGAGGCCGTTGTCGATCGGCGTGAGGTCAATCGTGCCGAGTGGCACGATGACGGGCCACTGGCCAGTCACGTTCTGGTATATGTCCATCAGATGGTTGCTCACCCTCAGGATGTAGCCTTCCTTGATCGTCGGCGTGATCGCGAAACCCCGCGCGTTGACGACGCGATTGGCGCGCGAGGTTTCGATGTGCAGGATCGCTTCCATCGCCGGATCGACGTAGTTGCGCGTCTTCGTGATCGCCTTGAATGTCGGATTGCCCATGAACGGAACCGGCTCATGAGGAATCGTCGGCGCCGACGTGCAGATGTGCGTCGAGACGATGACATCTCCACTCAGGGATTCGCCAGCCGCCCGCAGGTCGAGCAATCGAAGCGCTACCGCAAGCGCTGTCACGGCACCGTCGGCGTCCGACACGAGGCCACGGATCTCGGGGTTGCCGCTAAGGCCCCCGAGATTTCCCACGAGGCCCAGCGTTCGTGCCGTCTTTCCGCTCGTGCCGGGGATCGTGAAGCGAATAAATTGCGTACGGGCCTTTTCTTCGACGGTCGTGACCCGGACGTCTGTCGCTCCCCGGCCGCCGACCATGTCGGCCACCCTGTCCCCGGTGATCGAGGGTGAGCTCAGGAGTTCGAAAGATTCAATGACATGCTTGAGCATTCGTGTCGCTTCTTCAGGTTCGAATGGGTTTCGTGAAGGCCCCGTATCGGAGCCGATGCATTGCAGTTATCGTCTTGGGCCGTCGCCGTAGCGGGTGGCGAGGTACGCCATCAGCGCGCGCATGCCGGTCGCCTCGCCTCCCGCCGGACGTCCGGGGCGCGATGCTTCATTCCATCCGAAGATGTCCAAGTGCAGCCAGTCGCGGTCCTTGGAGACAAAATCCGCGAGGAAGAGCGCGGCGATGATCGCCCCCGGTGGATTGTTGGTGGCGATGTTGACGAGATCGGCAACTTCGCTGTCGATCCGCTTTCGGTAGGGAGCATGCAGCGGCAATCGCCACATTGGATCCGACGCCGTCATGGCCGCCTGCTGGAATGCCTCGGCGGTATCGTCCCGTGCCGCGAAATAGGCCCCGACATCCGGTCCAAGCGCCTGTCGTGCCCCGACCGTGAGCGTGGCAACGTCGACGAGGAGATCGGGCGACTCGGCATCGGCCTCTGCCAGCAGCTCGCACATCACCACCCGCCCTTCCGCGTCCGTATTCCCTATTTCGACAGTCAGCCCGGCGCGGGTTGTGATGACATCGCCAGGCCGCATGGCCGTGCCGTCGATCGAGTTCTCCACTGCCGCGATCAGAACGCGAAGATGCACGGGAAGCTGCCGTGCGACAATCATGTGAGCGAGCCCCAGCACGATGGCCGCCCCGCCCATGTCCTTCTTCATGTGCCGCATGCCGGTCTCATTTTTCAGATTGAGGCCGCCGGTGTCGAAACACACGCCCTTGCCTATCAGCGTGACACGCGGATGCGTGGCGTCCCCCCATCTGAGATCGATCACTCGCGGTGGCCGTGGACTTCCGGCACCGACCGCCAGGATGCCGGCGTACCCCTGCGCCGCCAGCTGTCGCTCGTCGAGCACACGAATGCACGCACCGCGATCCTCGAACAGCCGGGCGCAAGCATCGGCAAGCTCGAGCGGCCCCAGCATGTTGGGAGGCGCGTTGATGAGGTCTCGCGCGAGAAACGTGGCTTGGACGCTGGCGCTCACACGGCCCCGTTCGGCCATCTTGGGCCACACCAGGCGGGCAGGTGGGCGAGACTCTGAGGCCCGCCGCTTGACATCCGGGCGGTAGCTGCCAAGCGCCCACCCTTCGGCAACGACATCCGCATCGAATCCGGCCGGGTCCTGCAGGCGGAAGCGGCGCGGCGGAAGCGTCAGCGGCATTGCGGCCCAATCCCACACCGAATCGCGCTCAGGGACGACGACGACCCCCCCGGCCAGCTCTTCTCGCGCACCGGGAAATGGCAATACGCGTCCGCGATTGAACCCGAACCCTAGCGCGTCCGCCCATCGCCTCGCGCCGTCGGGAATGGAATCGAGTTGTCCTTCACGCACGACATGGAGCGGCAATGCATCACCGTCATGTTCATCCAGTGGAAGCGCTCTCTCAGGCATGACGTGTTCTTTGGTTGCGAATGGGCGACTTCACGATGGGGGCGACCTCCGTTCCAATCCGTTCGAGATTCGCTTCGAAGTCCAGCGATCCAAGGAGTGCGCCTGGCATCCGCATTCCAATCATGTGGACGCCGGCCGCTTCGAGTTCGAGAATTCTTTCGGCTATCCGACCCGCGCTACCGACGAGCGCAACCCGGTCGACGATCTCGTCGCCAAGG
>JADZCB010000230.1 GCA_020851775.1 Gammaproteobacteria bacterium | reverse complement strand
GCAGTGCGGGCCGTGGACGTGGCCGCCGATCGGTTCCTTGCCGGTGTTCATCGGATTCTCCAGGGACGCTGTGACAGGCAGCGGTGCTGCGGCCGCTCAAAGGTGATCGAAGATCACGTGTTCCTCGGTCATGAACACACGCGACTGCGAGAAGTCGATGAACGTCGCCTCGTCCTCCTTCAGGCGTCGATGCGCCTCCTGGCCTTCGGGCGTCGCCATGCCGGCCTCGAGCGCGGCGGCATCGTCCCACCACACCTCGGTGATGCCATCATAGGCCGGGGCGAGATTGCGTGACTGCTCGAAGAGACCGTTCAGTGCCGGCAGCACGGTGTGGCTCTGGATGTACTTGCGGGCCTTGATCGCCGCGGCAAATCCTCGCACCAGCGGACCATGTGTCTCGAGCCAGTAACGGTGGAATTCGGCGTCGGGCACGTCGGCACGTTTGCGCACGCAGTAGACGAGTTTGATCATGCAAGTTCTCCGGCGGTGGGCGGGGTTCGGGTGGCGCAGGCGAGCAGGTCGTTCAGGCGCTCGTCGAGCTGCTGCGAATAGTGCGGATCAATCCCGACGACGACAAGATGGCCGCTGACCGATTTCAGCACCCGGCGTTCGTCGTGCTCGATCGATGTCGCGCCGACGATACAATCATGAGTGCTGCTTCTGATCCGGCACGGCCATCATCGTCGTCGTCATGTAGGCGCACAGGGTCTCGACCCCGTCCTTCACCGCGAACACTTCCGCGACACAGACGTGCAGCGTGCGCCCAGGCCGCACGACGCGCCCGCGGCCGATCAGCCGCTCGCCGAAGGCCGGCGCGACGAAGTTGATCTTGTATTCGACGGTGATGACTTCGAGGTGTACGTCGAACAGGCTGAGCGCCGCATAGCCAGCCGCGCTGTCCGCCAGCGCGCCGACGATTCCGCCGTGGACGTTACCCATTTGCTGCAGGAAGTCGGGCGCGATCGGGATATGGATCTCGGTCTCCCCGGGCTCGACGTTCACCATCTTCGCCCCGAACAGCCGCGACATCGCTGGCTGCGCTTCGAAGCTCGCCCGCACCCGGCGTACGTAGTCGGGATCACGTGGTGCCTTTGCCTTGGTTTTCGTGCTCACTCAAAATCCTCTCTGGAAGACGAGAACGGATCGGTGCCATTGCTTCGTCATCTTCCTCTGTGTTCTCGGTGTTCTCGGTGGCAAAAACAAGTTAACGGGTGATGACGACCTTGCCGTAGACCTCCCGGCTCTCGATCAGGCGCAGACCTTCCTTCACGTCGGCGAAGGGGAGGGTGCGGAAGATCACCGGGTCGATCTGGCGGCGGGCGATCATGTCGTAGAACTCGAACTGCGCTTTTTCCGGCAGCTTCGAACCGCGGTCGAGATACTGGCCCCAGGCGAGGCCGACGACTGCCATGTTCTTCAGCAGGATGCGGTTCAGTTCAATCTGCGGAATATGGCCACCGGCGAAGCCGATGACGACGAGGCGGCCGCCCCAGGCGACGCAACGCTTGACCTGCTCGAAGAGATCGCCGCCGACGGGATCATAGATGACGTCGGCGCCGCGGCCGTCGGTGATCTCCTTCACGCGCGTGACGAGATCTTCGCGGCGGTAGTCGATGACGTGATCGGCACCGTTGTCACGGCAGACGGCGAGCTTGCGGGCGTCACCGGCACAGGCGATCACCGTCGCGTCGAGCAGCTTGCCGAGCTGGATCGCGGCGAGGCCGACACCGCCGGCGGCACCGAGCACCAGCAGCGTCTCGCCTGCCGCGAGCCCTGCGCGATGCGTGAGACCGAACCACGACGTGCCGTAGGTCACGCTCAACGCAGCAGCCTGTTCGTCGGTGATGTGCGCCGGCACGGTCCAGGCGGACGCATCGTCGACGAGGAAGGCATCGGCCAGAGTGCCGCCACCGTGACAGAAGCCGACGGCGCGGTCGCCAAGCTTGAATTTGCTGCCGGGCCCGACTGCCTCGACGACGCCGACGCCCTCGACGCCGGGTACGGCAGGCAGCGGTGCCTTGTGTTGGTATTTGCCGGCGACGATCAGAATGTCAGGGAAGTTCAGCGCTGCTGCCGCCGTGCGCACACGCGCCTGGCGCGGTCCCGGCATCGGCAGCTCGCGCGTCGTCCAGTGCAGGGCGTCGGTATAGTGGCCGTAACGCTCGAACTGCCAGGCCTGCATCGTCGGGGTCGCCGTCATCTGCGCGTCTCCATTCAAATCAGCGTCGTGCTCGCCGGTTCGGCGACGATTTCGTTTTCGATGTATCCGAGATTGCCGATTTCGACTCTCACGCGATCGCCAACCTTCAGGTATTTGTGCGGCTTGAAGCCGATGCCGACGCCGCTCGGCGTGCCGGTCAGCACGAGATCGCCCGGTTCCAGCGTGAAGGCCCGGCTCAAGGTTTCAATCTGCGTGAAGCAGTCGAACACGAGATGGCGCGTATTCGAATCCTGCCGCAGTTCGCCGTTGACCCAGGTCTTCAGCGAGAGGGCATGAGGATCGTCGACTTCGTCCGGCGTCACGATCGACGGCCCGAACGGGCAATGCGTGTCGAAGGATTTGCCGATGGTGAAAGTCTGCGCCCGAAACTGCCAGTCGCGCACGCTGACGTCGTTGCACACGACATAGCCGGCGATGACCTCGTGGGCCCGCTCCTTCGGGACATGGCGGCAGCGGCGGCCGATGATGAAGCCGAGCTCTCCTTCGTAGTCGAGCTTGTCGGAGACCCGCGGCAGGTGGATCGCCGCGTACGGACCATGCGCCGAGGTCGACTGCTTGTTGAAGAACAGCGGAAAGGCCGGCGTGTCGAGCTTCGTCTCGGCGATGTGATCGGCGTAATTCAAGCCGATCGCGAGGATCTTGGGTGGGCGCAGCACCGGCGCCTCGAGCACGACCTCGGCGAGCGCGTGCACCGGGCCACCCGCCGTGCGCGCCTTTTGCAGTGCATCCGGCCCTGCAGCGAGCAGGGCGACCATGTCGGTCGGCAGGCCGGTAGCGGAGAGATCGATGATGGTGTCGCCGTCGGCGCGGCCGACGCGTGGCGCGCCACCGCGGCTGAAAGTCACGAGTCTCATGTGTAATGCAGGATCCTGTACTGGTCGAAGCTCATCGTGCGTTTCGGCGGAATGACCACCGTCGTCATCGGGTCGCGGATGATGGCGGCTCCTTCGATGACGTT
This sequence comes from Gammaproteobacteria bacterium, assembly GCA_020851775.1. GTDB lineage: Bacteria > Pseudomonadota > Gammaproteobacteria. The sequence continues at coordinate 179 of JADZCB010000230.1, read as the reverse complement.
GCCGGCCTTCAGCGCCGCCATCTCGTAGATGCGGAAAGGTTGCCACAGCCCGCCATGATAGACGTTGCGGGTACCGACGTAAGCGTTGGCGTCCGGTTCGCGTCGCGACAGCGGCTGGGCGGTCAGCACCGGCTGCGGCTTCGGCGCGATCGCCTCCAGATGCACCGCGGTGAGCGAAT
>JADZCB010000229.1 GCA_020851775.1 Gammaproteobacteria bacterium | reverse complement strand
CAAACATCGGCGACGGCCCCGACCGTCGGCGCGGCGAGTTCGCGCCGGCGCCGTGCTGACGTCGGCAGCGCGCGGATCCAGCGCTCGAGTGCGCCGAGCAGCGCGGCGGCGTCGGCCTCGACACGTGCCGCATACGGCGCGCGCAGCAGTGCCTCACCGAGTTCGGGAGCGTCGAAGCCCGGCGCGATCGCACGCACGCGCGCGAGCCAGGCCGGGCCGGTCGCCGCGACGTGATGGCGGGCGGGGTCGAATGCGCGGGAGACACGCCGGATCAGCAGGGCGACCTCGGCGGCGACGTGCGCAGGCGGGGCGGCGCTCTCGCGCAGCGTCGCGAGTTCGCGCAGCGCACGGCGACGCAGCGCGCCGCGCCGGCGCAGATGCAGGCCGAGTGCGACGGCGAGCGGCACGCAGACCAGCAGGGCGCCGAGCAGCCACCAGCCCGGCGCCGGCGGCCACCACGACGGCGGCGCCGGCAGATGGATGTCGCGCAGGGGAAGCTGCGCGGGATCGACTGCAGGCTGCATGCCGGGCCTCGCTCAGCCGAGCGTACGCTGCAGCATCACGAAGGGATCATCGGCCGTCGTCAGCGACACCAGACGCAACCGTTGATCGCGTGCGAACTGCTGGAGCGCGGCGCGACGCGATGCGAAGCGCCGCGCATAGGCCTCGGCGAGCCCGCGATCGTCGAGCGTCAGTTCGACTTCATGCGCGCAGTCGCTCAGTGCGACCGGCTCGCGCACCGCGGGCAGCGCGGCTTCGAAGGCGTCGTAACACTGCACGAGCAGTGTTTCACTGTGACGCGCGACGTGACCGATCGCCGCGCGCGCGTCCGCGTCGAGATCCCGGAAATCGCTGAGCACGAAGACGATGCTGCCGGGCTTGACGAGCCGTCGCAGGTGCTCGGCGGCGACGGCGAGCGGCGTCGTGCGTGCCCCCGGCGCGGCACGCCGCACGATCTGCTTGAGGACGCGCAGCGCAGCGACGGTCCCGCGCGCCGGTGCCAGTTCGTCGCAGCCATCGTCGCCGAGCAGCACGGCGCCGATGCGATCGCCGCCCAGCACGGTCTTCCAGGCGACGAGCGCAGCGGTACGCGCGGCCTGTACCGACTTGAAGGCACCGTGCGTCGCGAAGGCCATCGTCCGACGCAGATCGACGAGCACGTAGACGGGACGCTCGCGTTCTTCGCGAAAGAGCTTGGTGTGCGGCTTGCCGCTGCGCGCCGTCAGCCGCCAGTCGAGCGCACGGACGTCGTCGCCCGGCTGGTAGGGTCGCGACTCGGCGTATTCCATGCCGCGGCCCTTCATCGCCGCGTGGTAGACGCCCGATTGTCGCGCGTGCGAGCGATCCTGCCAGCCGGGCAGAGCGGCGGCACGCCGGTTCAAGGCGGTCAGATCGGCCAGCGTCGGGCGCACCCGCTCGAGGGCGTCGGCGGGACCGACGGCCGGATCCGGCGCGGACCGCGCGCCGAGCAGCCGGGTGAGCCGCGCGCGCATCGTTATCAGGGGACGGGCACGCGCGTCATCAGAGTGTCGATGAAGCCGTCCGGCGTGATGCCGTCGGCGGCCGCTTCGTAGTTCAGGATCACCCGATGGCGCAACACGTCGGGGGCGATTTGCTGGACATCGTCAGGGCTCACGTAGTCGCGGCCGGCGAGCCAGGCGTGGGCGCGCGCGCAGCGATCGATCGCGATCGTCGCGCGCGGGCTCGCGCCGTATTGCAGCCAGCTGGCGAGATCCTTGCCGTAGCGTTCGGGATCGCGCGTCGCGAACACGAGTTCGAGCACGTAGCGTTCGAGTGCCTCGCTCATGTGGACTGCGAGCACGTCGCGGCGCGCCTGGAACACCTGGGTCTGATCGACGATCGGCGGCGTGACGTCGTCGGAGCGGAACGGCTGGCCCGCTTCCGCGCGCGCGAGCGCAAGGATGCGGCGTTCCTCGTCGAGGCTCGGGTAGGTGATCTTCACGTGCATCAGGAAGCGATCGAGCTGCGCTTCCGGCAGAGGATAGGTGCCTTCCTGTTCGAGTGGATTCTGCGTCGCCATCACGAGGAACAGCGCCGGCAGCGCATAGGTTTCGCGGCCGATGGTGATCTGGCGCTCGGCCATCGCTTCGAGCAGCGCGGACTGCACCTTGGCCGGCGCGCGGTTGATTTCGTCGGCGAGCACGAGATTGTGGAACAGCGGTCCGGGCTGGAACTTGAAGGAGCCGTCCTGCGGCCGGTAGATCTCGGTGCCCGTCAGATCGGCCGGCAGCAGGTCCGGCGTGAACTGGATACGGTGGAAGTCGCCTTCGATGCCTTCGCCGAGCACCTTGATCGCCCGCGTCTTCGCGAGCCCCGGCGCGCCTTCGACCAGCAGGTGGCCGTCGGCGAGGAGGGCGATGAGCAGGCGATCGATGAGGCGTTCCTGGCCGATGATGCGTTCGCTGATGAAGTCGCGCAGGCGCGCGGCTGCCGTGATGCTCTGCATGGGATCTGTGACGAGTCCGGGTTGACGGGTGAAATGAATCCGCAGTTCTGTAAGGTCGAGTCGGCCGGCGCGGACGCCGTGCGCCACGTGCTTGCGATGCGTTCCGTTCGACCCCGATGGCGCGTCGGAATTCCACCGGCCGACAGGCCGCATCGTCACGCTGCTGTCCGAATCGTTGCGTAAGTTACACGGTCCGGCCGCTGCCGGATATGGTGTGGCAGCCCCGTGCGCTGCGTCACGGGATGCACGTCGTCGGGCATTGTGCCCGGCCGGCGCGCGATTGATCATGAGGCGGCCCGTTGCCGTGCAGGCGCGGCACTTCCGCAAGCAAGGAGCAGACATGCGACAGAACTGGCGTAGTGCGACGAGGGCCTCGGCCGGCTTCACGCTGATCGAAGTGATGGTGGTCGTCGTCATCCTCGGCATCCTTGCTGCCGTGGTCGTCCCCCGCGTGATGAGCCGTCCGGACGAGGCGCGTGTCGTGAAGGCGCAGCAGGACTTGCGCGCGATCGGCGCCGCCCTCGATCTCTACAAACTCGACAACTTCAGATATCCGACCACCGAGCAGGGTCTGCAGGCACTGGTGACGAAGCCGACCGGTCTCGACCCGGGCGCGAAATGGCGCGCCGAAGGCTACCTGCCCGCGCTGCCGACCGATCCCTGGGGCGCCGCATACAAATATCTCCAGCCCGGCCAGCACGGCGTCTACGATCTCTGGTCGCTCGGCGCCGACGGCATCAGCGGCGGCGAGAACTTCGACGCAGATCTCGGCAACTGGCAAGTGGATCGCTGAGACGCCGGGCCGCTTGGCGCTGGTGCACGCGGGAGTGCGGTAGTGCACGGTGTTGCGCGCGGTCACGTACGGTTCCGGCCACCGAACACAGAGGGCGGATGAAATGAGCCGTGCCGACCATCAGCGCTTCGCGGCCGCGGATAACGGGCTGTCCGTGCCGGCGTCGACGGCGCCACAGGTGATCGCCGCGGCGCCGATGTTCATGCGGCATGAAACCCCTGGTCCCTCGGTGTTCTCGGTGGCGAAAGAGGGCCCGGCGAAGCACGGCAGCGATGGCTTCACGCTGCTCGAAGTGCTGGTGGTCGTGACCTTGATCGCGATCCTCGGCTCTGCGATCGCGCTGTCAATCGGAGCACGCGGTGATCGTGACCTCGAGGTGCAGGCGGAACGCGTGCGCACCAGCTTCGCCCACGCCGCCGAAGCGGCCGTCATCTCGGGGCGCGTCTATGGTTTCTACGTGACGCCAGCGTCCATCGACATGGTCGTTCACGACGGTGTCGACTGGCAGGACGCACCCGCCGGCGGCCTCGGCACGACGACGACGCTCGAGGCGCCGTACGCGCTGCGCGGCGACGGCGTCTACGCCGTTGCCAACCGTCCATCGCCCGCCCCGCAGATGCTGTTCCTGCCCGATGGCGAGCAGCGATACGTCGGCGTCACCGTCGTCAACACCGTCTCCGGCGAAGCATGGGCGATCGAACCGGCTGCCGCGGGCCGCTTCGCGCTGGTGCACGTGGGAGTGCGGTAGTGCACGGTGTTGCGCGCGGCCATGTCCGGTTCGGGCCACCGAGAATACCGAGAACACAGAGGGCGGACGAAAGGGGCCGTGCCGGGCGTCAGCGCTTCGCGGACTGCGGGCTGTCCGTGCCGGCGTCAACGGCGCCACAGAGGGTCGCGGCGGCGTCGATGTCCATGTGGCACGAAGTCCCTTGTCCCGCTGTGTTCCCGGTATTCTCGGTGGCTAAAGAAGGTCCGATGAGGCACGGCAGCGAAGGCTTCACGCTGATCGAAGTGCTGATCGCGCTCGTGATCGCGGCGACGGCGCTCGCGCTTGGCTTCGGGGCGGTGCAGGGCAGCGCGCGTCGCCTGTTGCAGATCGAGGAGAAAACACTCGCGGGCTGGGCAATCGACAACGTCGTCAACGATCTGAGCCTGCGCGCGACGACCATCGAGCCTGGGCGTCATCGCTATGTGGAAACCATGCTCGGTCGCACGCTCGTGATCGAGGCCGACGTCACGCGCGCACCGACACCGCCGCGGCTCGTCATCGACGTCGCAGTCAAAGACGTCGCGCAGCCGCCGCGTGAACTCGAGCGCATGCATGTCGAGACCCTCGTCGATGACGTCGCAGGGCAGACCGATGCCAGCGTCCCGCGCTGAGCGCGGCTTCACGCTGCTCGAAATCCTCGTCGCGATCGCGATCTTCGCGATTGCGGCCCAGCTCGCCTTCGGCGGCCTGCGTCACATCCTGCATGCGCGCGAGCAGCTCGTGCCGCGCCAGGACTCGGCGGCGGGGCTGCGTTATGCCGTCAGCCTCCTGACCCACGATATCGAGGCTGCCGTGCCGCGCGCCGTGCGCGACGCGCTGGGCGGGCCGGCCGCGGCGCTGCAGACGGACGTCGACGATGCGCTGGTCGTGCTGTCGCGGCTCGACGCCGCACGCGCGACGCTACTCGACGGAGTCGCAGTCCGGCGCGTCGGTTATGTCGTGCGCGACGGCGAACTCGTGCGCCTCGTCTGGCCCGTCGTCGACGTCGTGCAAGGCACGCGGCCGACGGCGCAGGTGCTGCTGGCGGGCGTGCGCGAACTGCGCTTGCGCTTCCTCGGCACCGGTGCGGTGGCGTGGTCCGATCTGTGGCCGGTCGCGAGCGACGATCCGGGCGCGTTGCCGCGCGCCGTGGATTTCGAGCTCGTGTTCGACGACGGCAGCACGTTGCGTCGCCTGCTGCTGCCGGGTCGCGGCGCATGAAACGGCACGCGCGGGGCGCGGCGCTGATCGCGGCGGTGCTCGTCGCGGCCGTCGTCGCCGCGATCGCGGTGGCACTGACGACCCGCGATCGCTATGCGATCCTGAGCGTCGAACGGCTCGACGAACAGTCGCGTGCGGCTGCACTGACGCGCGAAATCGAAGTGCAGGCCGCCGCGGCGCTGAGCCACGATCTCGAGAACAGTCGTCACGACGACGTGCAGGAAGCCTGGGCGCAGACGGAATTCGACGCGACGCGCGGCGACATCGCAGCGGTCGGTCGATTGCGCGATGCGCAACGCCTGTTCAATCTCAATACACTCGCCTTCCAGCCGCCCACCGCGGCTGACGCAGCGCTGGACGCCGGTGTGCCCCCGCCAGTCGAGGACACCGGAGGAGATGCGGCCGGCGACGCGCGCGACGAGGGGCGCGCGATCCGGGCATTGCGCGATCTCGGCGGCGGTGCCGCGGCGGAACCGTCGCCGGGTGCGACGACGTCGACCGTGCCGGCCACGCCGGAAGACGCTGCCGGTGCCTCATCGGTCACCGCGCCCCTGTCACCGCAGCAGGTTGCGGTGGCGCGTTTCATGCTGCTGCTGCAGGCCCTGCAGTTGCCGCCCGAAATCGTGCCCGCGCTGCTCGACTGGCTTGATGCCGACACCGACACGCGCTTTCCGAACGGCGCCGAGGACGAGTACTACACGCGACTCGAAGAACCCTATCGTGCGGCCAACGCTGCCTTCGCCGACGTCAGCGAGCTGCGTCTCGTGCGCGGCATCACGCCGGAGATCTATGCCAAACTGGCGCCCCATGTCTGCGTGCTCGGCAATTCCGTGCCCCTGAATGTCAACACCGCGCCGGCGGAAGTGCTGATGAGCCTCGGCCCCGGCATCGATCGAACGACAGCGGATCTGCTCGTCATCTCGCGTGAGATCCAGCCGTGGATCGACGTCGCCACCTTCGTCAAGCATCCGCTGCTCGTCGGCCGTCCGCTGCTCGCGCAGGGCCTGACGACGCGCTCGAACTGGTTCGAACTGCACACCCGCATCGACGGCAGCGCGGGCATGCTGTTCCGGCACACGCTGCTCGAGCGGCTTGCGCCGAACCGCGTGCGCGTCGCGCGCCGCGAACGTCGTTACGTCGGGGAGTGAGCGCGATGGCGACGCGAGCCATGCTGTTCATGATGAATGTGGATGGCACGCGGGCACGTTGGCGCAGCGGCGGCCGTGCGCAGTCCGGCAGCCTCGCCGATCTCGCCGCCTGCGGCGCAGACGCGCATGTGTGGCTCGTCGATGGGCGGCACGTCCAGCTTACGGAAGCCGAGTTGCCGCCGGGCAATCAGCGGGTGCAGAGGCAGGCGCTGCCGTACGCGCTCGAAGAGCAGGTTCTCGGTGCCGTCGACACGCTCGGTTTCGCGGCCCATCGGCTGAGCGAGACCTGCCTCGCCGCCGCCGTGTTCGATGT
>JADZCB010000228.1 GCA_020851775.1 Gammaproteobacteria bacterium | reverse complement strand
GTGTGTGAGTGACGCACCTGCGCCCGCACCGTGACGACCGGCTGGTTCGGCAATCTGAGGCAGAGCTGGCAGCAATCATCGGCCAGCGCCGCCTGCAGTGCCGGAAACCGTTCCGGCGGGCAGCTCAGACGCAGGCCGGCGGCCGACAGGTCCACGATCTGCAGTTCGACGCCATTGAGATCGGCCGTGAGCCGACGTCCAAGGGTGGCCCGCGGCATGCGCGGTGACCGCCGGCGGTCGAGCCAGTTGTCGAGCTTGTAATCCATCTGCAGCCTCACCGTACGCTTGGGTGCCGAGAACAGCGCGCGCGGCACGTCATTTTTCTTCGTCACCGGGCTCGTCACGCCGCAGCCACGCGGCACGGGTTCCGGTGTCCCTTTACACGAAAACCGGACCGTCCATGGCCGCAGAAACTGCGCGTTACACGGAGTTTCCCTTATGCTTGGCGCTCCGCCGCAGATGCCCCGCCAACGGTGCCGCGAGCCGGCGGCACGCCGCCCGGCGTCGCCCGTGCGGCGCACGCCGGGCCGGGCTGAACGCCCGTGTCGTGACGATGTCGGCAGGAAGCCACCAGGACTGTAATGAATGTGGCGACTTTCTCGATCTCCGGGGTGCAGCGCGCGCATGGAACTCTACGATTCGAATCGCTCGGCGTCCGCCCACCGCGTGCGGATTGCGCTGGCGTTGAAGGGCCTGCCGTATCGGGCGATGACGTTGTCGCTGTCACGCGGCGGGGGCCAGCAGTTGCTGCCGGAATATCGGGCGATCAACCCGCAGGGCATGCTGCCGAGCGTGATCGACGACGACTTCGTGCTGACGCAGTCGCTTGCCATCATCGAATATCTCGACGAGTGCCACCCGGCGCCGCCGTTGCTGCCGGAGGACCCGCGGCTGCGCGCGCGTGCGCGTCAGTTGGCGCAGATCGTCGTCGGCGACATCCAGTCGCTGACCAACCTCCGGGTACTGACGTATCTGCGCTCGGTGCTCGGGACTGCGGACGTCGACCGCAGCCTGTGGTACCGGCACTGGTTGCTCGAAGGGCTGGACGCCCTCGAATTGTGGCTCACTGCCGAGAGCGGGAGCCGTTTCTGTGTCGGCGAGCGCGTGAGCGTCGCCGACGTCTGCCTCGTGCCGCTGCTGCACAGCGCCCGCCGCTTCGCGCTCGCCCTCGACGACTTCCCCCGCCTGTGCGAAGTCGAGGAGGCCTGCCTCGAACTGCCGGCCTTCCAGGCGGCGCATCCCGATCGCCATCCCGAGGATCCCTGATGACTTTGATGTGGCAGCCGACGCCTGCGCGCGTCGCCGACACCCTTCTCACCCGATTCACCGCAGCCGCCGAACGCACTTACGCCCGCCATCTGCCCGACTACGCCGCGCTGCATCGCTGGTCGATCGACGAGCGCGAGCAGTTGCGCAATCGGCCGGAACTCTCGCAGTAACGCGCAGCTTTCATTGAGGAGACTATCGTGACCACCATCCGTCAGGACGACCTCGTGCAGAGTGTCGCCGATGCCCTGCAGTACATCTCGTACTACCACCCGGTCGACTACATCCAGAACCTCGCCGCCGCCTACGAACGCGAGGCGTCACCGGCCGCGCGCGACGCCATCGCGCAGATCCTGATCAATTCGCGCATGTGCGCCGAAGGCCATCGGCCGATCTGCCAGGACACCGGCATCGTCACGGTGTTTTGCCGGGTCGGCATGGACGTGCGCTGGGATGCAAGGCTGTCGCTCGAGGAGATGATCAACGAGGGCGTGCGCCGCGCGTACAACCATCCCGACAACAAATTGCGGGCCTCGATCGTCGCCGACCCCGCCGGCACGCGAGCCAACACGAAGGACAACACGCCGGCCGTGATCCATACGACGCTGGTGCCGGGCGACACGCTCGAGATCACGGTCGCGGCGAAGGGCGGCGGTTCGGAGAACAAGTCGAAGTTCGTGATGCTGAATCCGTCCGATGCGATCGTCGACTGGGTGCTGAACACCGTGCCGTCGATGGGGGCCGGCTGGTGTCCGCCGGGGATGCTCGGGATCGGTATCGGCGGCACCGCGGAGAAAGCGATGCTGCTCGCCAAGGAGTCGCTGATGGATCCGATCGACATCCAGGAGATCATCGCGCGCGGCCCGCGTACGCCGATCGAGGCGCTGCGCGTCGAACTCTACGAGAAGGTCAATGCGCTCGGCATCGGTGCGCAGGGTCTCGGCGGCCTCACGACGGTACTCGACGTGAAGATCCTCGACTATCCGACGCACGCGGCGTCGAAGCCGGTCGCGATGATCCCGAACTGCGCGGCGACACGCCATGCGCATTTCGTGCTCGACGGCAGCGGCGTCGCCCGGTTGCCGGTGCCGAAACTCGACGACTGGCCGGCGGTCACCTGGTCGGCCGGCGCGAGCGCACGGCGCGTGAATCTCGATACGGTGACCGCGGCCGACGTTCAGAACTGGAAGCCCGGCGAGACGCTGCTGCTGTCCGGCGCGATGCTGACGGGCCGGGATGCAGCCCACAAGCGCATCCAGGACATCCTCGCGCGCGGTGAAACCCTGCCGCCCGGCGTCGACTTCAACGGTCGCTTCATCTACTACGTCGGGCCGGTCGATCCCGTCCGCGACGAAGTCGTCGGCCCGGCGGGACCGACGACGGCGACGCGGATGGACAAGTTCACCGACATGATGCTCGAGCGGACCGGCCTGCTCGGCATGATAGGCAAGGCCGAGCGCGGCCCCGTCGCGATCGAGGCAATCAGAAAGCATCGCGCCGTCTACCTGATGGCGGTCGGCGGCGCGGCCTATCTGGTATCGAAGGCGATCCGTCAGGCGCGCGTCGTCGCCTTCGAGGATCTCGGCATGGAAGCGGTCTATGAATTCGTCGTCGAGGACATGCCGGTGACGGTCGCCGTCGACAGCCAGGGCACGTCGGTGCACAAGACAGGCCCCGCCGAATGGCAGGCGAAGATCGGCAAGATCCCGGTCAGGACGACGTAGCTGGAAGCGCGCCGCGCAATCCACCCGGGTTGCGAGAGATTGCTTTCAATCTCTCGTGCCCTCGGTGTTCTCTGAGTTCTCGGTGGCCAAAAGGGATGCGTGGCTTGCGCCCGATAGCCGACGATCAGATTCCGGAACCCATGTTCTGCAGACCGCACTCGCGGTTGTCGGCACCTTTGGTCGGATCGAGGTAATCGTCGTTGTCCGGCAGGCCGTGCTCGTAGAGATAATCATCGAGATCGATGCCGCCCCACGCGAAGATCGGCGCCACGCGCAGCGTGCCGAGCGGGCCACGTGAGACGACGCCGAGCGAACGGCGGAACGTGGTCTGCTCGCCGCGAATACCCGTCAACCATACGTCCGGCGTCAGTTCGCGCAACGCGCGGTCGAACGGTTCGAGCTTCACTTCCTGCGTGAAGGCGCGATGCGCCGGATCGTCCAGCGCCGGCACGCCACCGAGCACCGCGTCACGTCGCGCGCGCGTGACGAGCGGTGCATAGATAGTCAGATTCAGCTTCAGGATCTGCGTCAATTCGGCGGCGTAGCGATAGGTCGCCGGCGTGTTGTAACCGGTATCGATCCACAACACCGGAATGTCGGGCGCGAGACGCGTGACGAGATGGAGGAACGCGGCCGAGCGCGGCCGGAAATTTGTCGAGACGATCGGATTGCGCGCGACGGCGAGCGCGCGGCGCACGATGTCCTGCGGTTCGACGCCGGCGAAGGACGTCTGCCGCAGGGTGTGCAGGGAATCATCGTCCACGAAGCGTCGTGCCGCCGCGACTTGGGTGCTCATCGGTATCCGCATCCGTCCTGAAAAAATCGATGCGGCATTATCCGTCCGCCGTACGCACGGGATTAGTCGAATGCGGCATAACCTTAGAAGCCCACCGGGGTGTGCGGCGACCACACGGCCGGCGCACGCCGGCGATCACCGCTCCGGCATCGTCACCGGGGTTTCGTGCATCGAAGCGGCCGGCGCCGCGGAGCGGATGCCGACCAGTGCCGGCGTGCCAGCGAGCGACGCACGGATGCCGCGGACACCGAACACCGCGGCGAGCAGCGCATCGTCGAAGATTTCGGTCGGCGGGCCCTGTGCGACCGCGAGCCCGCCGGCGAGCACCAGCACTTCGTCGCAGTAACGGGCGGCGAGCGGCAGATCGTGCAGCACGATCAGCACCGCCGCGCCGTCGCGTGTCAGTCGACGCAGGTGATCGAGGACCTCGATCTGATAGCCGGGATCGAGCGAGGCGGTCGGTTCGTCGATCAGCAGGACGGGATGCGCGCCGGCAACGAGGCGCGCGAGATGCGCGCGCATGCGTTCGCCACCCGACAGCGTCAGTACATCACGGGTCGCGAGCGACGTGAGGCCGAGCGTGTCGAGCGCCCGCGCGACATGCGCGGACGACGTCGCGGCATCGCCGTGTGGCAGCCGGCCGAGCGCGACGAGTTCCCGTGTCGTCAGCGGCCACGCGACGGCGGGATCCTGCGGCAGATAGCCGATCGCGCGCGCGCGTTCGCGTGCCGGACAGCTCGCGAGCCGGCGCCCGCTCAGTTCGACGTCGCCGGCGTGTCGCAGCAGGCCCGCGAGCGCGCGCACGAGGGTCGTCTTGCCGGCCCCGTTCGGGCCGACTATGCCGAGCACACGTCGCGCCGCGAGCGTCAGCGACACGGGCCCGAGCACGCGGTGCGCACCGTGGGTGACCAGCACGTCGCGCGCCACGAGCGGCGTCGCGTTCATGCGTGCAGACTCCGTTCGCGCGTCAGCAGCCACAGGAAGAACGGTGCACCGAGGAGGGCGGTGACGATGCCGAGCTTCAGTTCGCCGAGGGTCGGCACCAGGCGGCAGGCGATGTCGGCGACGAGTGTCGCGAGCGCGCCGCCGAGCGCGCATTGCGGCAGCAGTCGCGCCGGCCGCGCGCCGACGAACGGTCGCAGCGCATGTGGCACGAGCAGGCCGACAAAGCCGATGAAGCCGGCGACCGCGACGCCGGGACCGACGGCCAGCGCCGTGCCGACGACGACCGCCAATTTGAGCCGCGCGACGTCGACACCGAGGCTGCGTGCACTGTCTTCGCCGAGGGCGAGCGCCTCGAGATCACGCGCGGCGTACATCAGCAGCGCGAGTCCGACCACGATGAACGGTACCGCGAGCGCGACGTGGGCGAGCGAGCGATCGGCAAGCGAGCCCATCAGCCAGAAAATGATTTCGTAAGCGGCATACGGATTCGGTGCGAGGCTCAGCACGAGCGAGGTTCCCGCGCTCGCGAACGTCGTCAACGCGACGCCGGCGAGGATCAGCGCGAGTGACGCGCCGGTACCACGCGTGAGGCGCAGCATCAGCAGCGTGCCGGCGAGTGCGCCGGCGAGTCCGCCGAGCGGCAGGGCGAGCGGGAGTGTGTACGACAGTCCGCTGTAGAACGCGAGGACGGCGCCGAATGCTGCGGTCGACGAAATGCCCACCACCCCGGGTTCGGCGAGCGGGTTGCGCAACAGCGCCTGCAGCGCCGCACCCGACATGCCGAGGCCGGCGCCGATCGCGAGCGCGAGCAGCGCCCGCGGCAGGCGGATTTCACGCAGGATCAGCCAGGTGTCGGCATCGCCGACGAACGGCGCGGCGAGCAGCGTATGCAGCGGGATCGCCGCGGCACCGACCGTCAGTGACGCGAGCAGCGCAGCGACGATGGCCGCGATCTGCAAGACCGCGATCCGGCGCGGGGCGCTCACGGGGCAGATGCGAGCGCGGCCCGCAGGTGCGTGACGGCATCGATCAGCGACGCGCTGCCGCAGGCCCACGCGGCGTCGCTGACGGCCACGGGGTGCATGCCGCCATGCGCGTGGCGGGCCTGCACGAGGGCAGGGTGGTTCAGGAAGTTGTCGGCCAGCGCGCGGCCGGCGCTGGCCTCGCCGCCGCGAACGAGCACGGCGGGACGCGCGAGCAGCAGCGTTTCGACGTTTGCGAACCCGCCGCGGTCGAGACCGAGCGCCGGCGCGAGATCGCGCAGCCCGGCGAGCGCGAGCAGGGTCGGGCCGAGCGTGTCCGGGCCCGGTACGAAGCCGCCGGGCTGGACGATCAGCGCCGTCGGCGCTGCGGTCGGCGGGGAAGCCTCCAGCGCGACGAGCCGCGCGGCGAGCGCGGCCGCGCGCGCGGGCGCGCCAATCAGATCGCCGGCACGCTGCACGAGTGCGATCACATCGGACAGGTTCGTGGCCATGGGCAGCGTTTCGACACGCAGGCCGAGCCGGCGCAGCAGCGCGACGGTCGCCGCCGCACTCGCCCCGTCGGCGAGCACGAGATCGGGCGCCAGTGTCAGCAATTCCTCGGCGCGGCCATGATTGACCGGTACATCGCGTGCGCGCGCCGCGTGGGTCGAGAGCGTCGGATCGCGCGACAGCGCGGTGACCGACGCAATCTGGGCGGGCGCGGCGAGGTCGAACAACAGCGCGTCGGTACAGAGATTGATCGACGCGATGCGCGCCGGTGCAGCGACACAGTGCAGGCTGGCGAGGGCCAGCAGCAGTGCCGCCGCGTGCATCGTCAGCGCCGCGCGCGGCGCACGCGCACGGCTTCCGCGAGGCGTTCCAGCACGGGTACCGTCGTGTCCCAGGCGATACAGGCGTCGGTGATGCTCTGACCGTAGACGAGCGGGGTCTCCGCCGAGTGGTTCTGTCGGCCTTCCTGCAAGTGGCTCTCGAGCATGACGCCGCAGACGTGTTCGCTGCCGCTCGCGATCTGATCGGCGATCGCGGCCACGACCTGTGGTTGCTGCCTGTGGTCCTTGCGGCTGTTGCCGTGGCTGCAATCTATCATCAGCCGCGTCGGCAGGCCGGCCTTGTCGAGCAGTCCGGCGCATTTCGCCACCGACGCCGCATCGTAGTTGGGGCCCGCGTTCGAACCGCGCAGGATCACGTGGCAGTTGTCGTTGCCCTTGGTCGTGACGATCGCCGAGATACCCTGTTTGGTCACCGAGAGGAAATGGTGGGGGTGGCGCACGGCGCCGATCGCATCCACTGCGATCTGGATGCTGCCGTCGGTGCCGTTCTTGAAGCCGACCGGCATCGAAAGCCCGGACGCGAGTTCGCGATGGACCTGGCTTTCGGTCGTGCGGGCTCCGATCGCGCCCCAGGCGATCAGATCGGCGATGAATTGTGGCGTGATCACATCGAGAAACTCGGTACCGGCCGGCAGGCCGCGGTTCGCGAGTTCAAGCAGGAGCCGGCGCGCCATGCGCAGGCCGTTGTTGATGTCGAAGCTGCCATCGAGATGAGGGTCGTTGATCAGGCCTTTCCAGCCGATCGTTGTGCGCGGCTTTTCGAAGTACACGCGCATGATGATCAGCAGGTCGTCGCGCAGGCGTTCGGCGACACTCTGCAGCCGATCGGCGTAGTCGAGTGCGGCCTTGGGATCGTGAATCGAACACGGACCGACGATCACGAGCACGCGATCGTCGTGACCGTGAAGGATGCGGCCGGCCTGCAGGCGGGCTTCGGCGACGACGTGGGAGGCGTGCTCCGTCAGCGGCAGTTCCTCCATGAGGATCGCGGGCGGAATCAGCGGGCGGTAGCCGACGATGCGGGCGTCGTCAGTGACCTCGAACATCAGACAATCTCCAGGGAAATCGGGTGGCCGCGGGGCAGGCGCGGCGGGGTGGCTAGTATAGGTGCTGCGCGCGCCGCGGTTCAGCCCGTGAGCACGCTGCCGAAGCGGAAACAGAGGAAGGCGCCGAGATAGCCGAGCGTCGTCATGTACAGCCACGAGGCGAGCGGCCAGCGCCAGGAATTGGTCTCGCGCCGGATCACCGCGAGCGTCGAAATGCACTGCAGGCACAGCGCATAGAACACCATCAGACCGAGCACCATCGGCAGCGTGAAGACCGGCGCCCCGTCCGGGTGCCGGGCTTCCTTGATGCGATCGGCGAGCCGCGCTTCGCCGCCGGCATCGGCGTCTTCGACCGCGTAGAGCGTGCCGAGCACGGCGATGACCACTTCGCGCGCGGGGAAGGAGGCGATGACGGCCGCCGTAACCTTCCAGTCCCAGCCGAGGGGTGCAAACACGGGGGCGACGGCACGACTCGCGCGTCCGAGATAACTGTCGGCGATCGGCGGCGCGGCACTCGTGCCGCCCTCGAGCTCGACGCGCGGAAACGACGCCGCGGCCCAGACCACCAGCGCGACGGCGAAGATGATCGTGCCGGCGCGTTTCAGGAAGATGCGCACGCGGCCCAGCAGCTTGACCACGACCGATTTGAGCTGCGGCAGCCGATACGGCGGCATTTCGAGCAGAAAGCGGCTGCGCGGCCCGGCGAAGACGAGACGGTTGACGAGAAACGCCGTGAAGACCGCGCCGACCATGCCGAGCAGGTAGAAACCGAGCAGCACGAGACCCTGCAGGTTCAGCAGTCCGCCGAACCACGTCTTCGGCGGCACGAACGCCGCAATCAACAGCGCATAGATCGGCAGGCGCGCCGAGCAGGTCATGAACGGTGCGGCGAGAATCGTCGCGAGCCGATCGCGCGGATTCCCGATCACGCGCGTGCCCATGATCCCGGGTACGGCGCACGCGAAACTCGACAACATCGGGATGAACGACTGCCCGGACAGCCCGCACCAGCGCATCAGACGGTCGACGACGAACGCCGCACGCGACATGTATCCGGAGTCCTCGAGCACGATGATGAAGGCGAACAGCAGCATGATCTGCGGCAGAAACACCACGACGCTGCCAACCCCGGCGATCACGCCATCGACGAGAAAACTCTGCAGCAATCCGGGCGTCGTCGATCCGCGCACCCACTCGCCGAGCGCCGTCGCCCCGGCATCGATCGCCTCCATCAGCGGTGTCGCCCACGCGAACACCGACTGGAACACGACGGCCATCGCCAGCAGGAAAGCGAGTGAGCCGTAGACCGGATGATTGAGCCAGCGGTCCAGCGCTTCGCGCCAACCCGGCCGGCGCTCCTCGCGGCGTTCGACGCGCGCGACCAGCGCGTTGATCCAGCTATAGCGATCGCGTGCCTCGACCGTGGCGAGGCTGCGACCCTGGGCCAGCGCGTGGCGGCGCGCCGCGAGTTCTTCGCGCAGCGGATCACCGGCACGTTCGACGAGGCGCCGTTCGGCATGACCCTGTTCGTCGATCAGCGCGCGTTCGACCTCGGCCGGCACGGCATCGACGCCGCGCGCGCGCAGCGTCGCGACGAGTTCGTCGGCGGCGGCCTGCAGTGCCGGATTCAGGCGCAGCGGACTCGGGCGGCCCTCTGCGATCGCGGTGTCGAGCGCGGCGCGCAACTCGGCGAGGCCCTCGCCGCGCGCGGCGGCGATCGGCACCACCGGCACGCCGAGCGCGGCGGCGAGCTGCGGCAGTTCGAGCGTGATGCCCTGGGCGGCGAGCAGATCGGTCATGTTGAGGGCGATCACGACGGGCAGGCCGATCTCGAGCACCTGGCTGGCGAGGAAGAGATTGCGGCGCAGATTCGTCGCGTCGACGATCAACAGCACGACGTCCGGGCGGCCGACCGCGCCGACGCGCCCGAGCAGCACGTCGACGGCGACCATCTCGTCGGGCGATTGCGCGCTCAACGAATACGTGCCCGGCAGGTCGACGACATCGACTTCGCCGCTCGCGAGCATGAGCTTGCCGACGACGTGCTCGACGGTGACGCCCGGAAAGTTGCCGACCTTCTGGCGCAGGCCGGTCAGCGCGTTGAACAGCGTGCTCTTGCCGGTGTTCGGATTGCCGAGCGTGACGACGACCGGGCGTCGCGTCCGCACACGAGCCGCGTCCGCAACGATCGCGTCAGGCGAGGAGATCGACATGGACCAGGGCAGCCTCGTTGCGCCGCAGTGACAGCGCATAGCCCATCACGCGAACCTCGATCGGATCACCGGTCGGCGCGCAGCGCAGCATCTCGACGTCGGCGCCTTCGATCAGTCCGAGTTGCATCAGGCGCTGTGTGAACGCGTCGTCCTGCGCATAGCCGGTGATGCTGCCCCGCTGCCCGGGGGCCAGGTCGGCGAGCGTCGTCGCCATCAGGCGAACAGCGCACGCAGGCGCGAGCGCAATGGCAGGCGTGTCGGGCGGATCTTGATGTGGCAGGCATCCTCCCGCGTCAACGCCCAGCGGCTGTCGTCGACCATCACGAGCATCGGATCGCCGCCCCGCAATATCTCGAGCGTCGCGCCGGGCACGAGACCGCGGGCCGCGAGCCGGGCCAGCAGTGCTGGCGTCGCGTGATCGATGTCGATGATGTCCGCGACGACGCCATGGCCGTAGTCGGACAGGGAAAGAGAAGAGGTCGCGGCGTCTCGCACGTCGGGGTCCGGATGTATCGTGGTCTTGAGGGTTCTAAATGCGAATCATTCTAAATAACGCACATCTTAGCGATCGAGCGTGGCTTTGTCACCGGTCGCCTCGGCTTGGCGCGGAGTTCCCTTGACCGGCGTCAACTGAACGCCGGACGCGCGCGCGGACGCGGCTGCGCATGAGGTGGCACCCGCCGCTCCGGACCCTGGGGCAGCAGATGCTGTTGTTGCACCGCGCGCCAGAACTCGACGGTCAGGAGATCCGCATGCCGCGCCATGAAGGCCTGCTTCAGGC
>JADZCB010000227.1 GCA_020851775.1 Gammaproteobacteria bacterium | reverse complement strand
CTGGGCCGTGCGATTCTGAAGCAACGCGTGTAAGCGGCATTCTCGGCCGCGTTCACGAATCGCGTCACGGCACGACGTACGGCGCGTTGCGAGTTAGCGCAGGCTGTCGCGCGCGACGTGGCGGGCGATCACTGTCCGGAAGCGCAGGCTCAGGACGACGGCCGCTGTGCACAACGCACTCGCGAGGCCGATCCAGATCCCGACCGCACCCTGCCCTTCGACGATCCCGAGCGCCCAGGCGAGCGTGAACCCGATACCCCAGTAGATGCCGCCATTGATCAGCATCGGCACGCGTGTGTCCTTCAGGCCGCGCAGTGCGCCCGCCGCGGCGCTCTGTGTACCATCGCCGGCCTGCAGGAAGGCCGACACGGCGAGCAGTGACGTGGCGAGACCGACCACCGCGGCGTCGTCGGTGTAGAGTCCCGCGATGCGCGGCGCGAAGAACCAGGTCAGCAGGCCGATCGACATCGCGAGCGAGCTGCACAACGCGATCCCGGTATGGCCGATTCGACGCGCCCGTGCCGGCAGGCCGCGGCCGACGTGCTGGCCGACCAGGCTGGCCGTCGCGAACGCGAGTCCGAGCGGCAGCATGTACACGAGACCGGCGTAGTTCAGCGTGATCTGATGGGCCGCGACATGGACTTTCCCGAGTGTACCCATCAGCAGCGCGAGCGCGGTGAAGAGCCCCGCCTGCATCATCAGCGACAGCCCGATGGGTCCACCGAGCCCGAGCAGGCGGCGTATCGCCGGCCATTGCGGCAGTTCGAAGCGCCACAGCGACAGGGCGGCATAAGCCGGCGTACGCGCCATGTACAGGCCGAGCATCGCCGCCATCATCCAGAAGGTGACGCCACTGCCGAGACCACCGCCAATGACGCCGAGCCTGGGCGCACCGAATGCGCCGAAGATGAACACATAGCTCAGCATCACGTTCAAGGGCAGCGCGACCGCCATCACGACCATGATCGGCACCGTACGTCCGATCCCTTCGTTCATCTGCCGCAGCACGTGATAAAGGTAATAGCCCGGCACGCCGATCGAGAGCGCACGCAGATACCCCTCTGCGAGCGTCACCACCTCCGCTTCGATCCCCAGTCGCATCAGCAGCGGATCGACGTTGTTCAGCAGCATGACCACGCCGATCGATATCACGAGTGCGAGCCATGCGGCCTGGCGTGTGTCGTGGCCGATTTCGAGGTGGCGTTGCGCACCGAAGTGCTGCGCGACGGTCGGGCCGAGCGCCATGATCACCCCGAGCCCCGCAAGGAAGATCCCGATCCACAGCGCCGATCCGATTCCGAGCGCGGCGAGCTGCGTCGCGCCGAGACGGCCGACCATCAACGTATCCGAGACGTTGACACCGATGCTGAAAAGATTGTTGAGGATAAGCGGCCAGCCGAGCAGCACGATCGCGCGTACGTCCTGCGCGATGGACATGCGTGCTGCGCTCGGCATGACGGGAGCCTGGTTCACCGCCGGCAAGTGTACGGGAAGCTCGAAAGTGCCGCTGCTGGAATCGACGGCACCCGGCGACCGGGCACAGTTCGAAACCCGGGGCGCCGAATCATCATCAGGCACATTTTTCCAGTTCCAACGAGGAATGCCGCAACAGCGGTGACGGACACGCGGCGTCCGGCGCCGCGTGCGCGTCCCGGTTACGTCGCTTCAGCGCCGATCTTCGGCACGGCGGCGAGCAGTTGCCGGGTGTAGTCGTGCGCTGGCGCGAACAGCACCTGCTCGACCGTGCCCTGTTCGACGATGCGGCCACGGTGCATCACCGCGACGCGGTGCGCGAGCTGGGCGACGACGCCGAGGTTGTGCGTGATGAACAGAAACGAGAGCCCGAGACGCTGCTGCAGATCACGCAGCAGATCGAGAATCTGCGCCTGTACCGACACATCGAGGGCACTGGTCGGTTCGTCGCAGACGATCAGCGTCGGTTCGACGGCGAGCGCCCGTGCGATGCAGATTCGCTGCCGCTGCCCACCGGAGAACTCGTGGGGATAGCGCGCGGCGTGCCCGGGCTCGAGCCCGACCTGTTCCAGCAGTTCGCGGACGCGGGCGGCGCGCGCCGCACGCGAGCCGCCGAGATCCTGTGCGACCATGCCCTCGGCGACAATGTCACCGACGAGCATGCGCGGGTTCATCGCGGCATACGAATCCTGAAAAACGATCTGCAGATGCCGACGGCGCCGGCGCAACGCAGCCTCCGACAGGCCGGCGAGGTCTTCACCCCGGAAGCGCACGGCACCGCCGGCGAGTGGCAGCAGGCGCAGGATGCCGCGACCCATCGTCGTCTTGCCCGAACCGGACTCGCCGACGACGGCGAGCGTCTCTCCTTCGGCAATCGCCAGGCTCACATCGTCGACCGCCCGCACGCGATCGACGACGCGCCGGAACACGCCCTTCCGAATCGGAAATTCGATGCGCAGATTTTCCACTTCGAGCAGCGCAGGGGCCGCAAGCGGGCGCTCGTACGACGCGCGCCGTTCGAGCTTCGGCAGTGCCGCGAACAGCGCCCGCGAATAGGCGTCACGCGGCGCGCGGTAGAATGCGCCACGCGGTGCGGTCTCGACGAGACGCCCGCCCTTCAGCACGGCAACGCGATCGGCGACCTGCCAGGCGACACCGAAGTCGTGCGTGATGAACAGCATGCCCATGCCGCGGCGGCGCTGCTCGGCCTTGAGCAGATCGAGGATCTGCGCCTGCAGCGTGACATCGAGCGCAGTCGTCGGCTCGTCGGCGATCAGCAGATCCGGTTCGCCGGCAAGGGCGATTGCGATCATTGCGCGCTGTTTCATGCCGCCGGAGTACTGATGGGAATATTCGCGCGCACGGCGTTCCGGCTCGGGGATCCCGACGGCGCGCAGCGCGTCGGTGACCCGCGTGCGCAGCTCGGCGCCACGCAGCCCGAGATGGCGTTGCATGACTTCGGCGATCTGATCGCCGATGCGCATCACGGGGTTCAGGGCCACCTGCGGCTCCTGGAAGATGAAACCGATGCGGCGCCCGCGGATCTTCGTCATCGCCGCCGACGGCAGCGTGAACAGGTTCGCGCCATCGAGCCACACGCCACCCCCGGTAATCCGGGCGGCGGCAGGCAGGAGTCGCGTGATCGCGAGTGCCGTCAGCGATTTGCCGCTACCCGACTCGCCGACCAGCACCAGCGTTTCGCCGCGCTCGATCGTCAAATGCAGATCGTTTATCGCGATCGCCGGCGCTGCTGCCGGACCGAATTCGACGCGCAGCCCGTCGACGGCGAGCAGCGGTACGGACGAAGCATTCACCGGTGCGAAGTCTCCTGTGCGAGAGTCGCGATCGACTCGGCGCCGACTCGGCGCAGTCGCGGGTCGAACGCGTCGCGCACGGCATCTGCGAACACATTGGCGGCGAGCACCAGCACGAACATGAAGACCAGCGCGGCGACCAGCGACCACCATACGGCCGGTTCCCGCGCGAGTTCGAGCCGGGCCGCGTTGATCATGTTGCCCCAGCTTTCCATGCTCGGGTCGACACCGATGTCGATATAGGTCAACGCCGCTTCCGCCAGTACCAGGCCGCTGAAGTCGAGCACCGTCGTGATCATCACGATATGCATGACGTTGGGCAGCAGATGGCGACGGATGATCGCCGGCGACCGTACCCCGAGCGCCTGGGCGGCAGCGACATATTCGACCTCGCGGAGCTTCAGTGTCTCGGCGCGCAGCAGGCGGCACAGACTCGTCCAGCTCGTGATGCCGAGAATGCCGCACAAGGCGAGCAGACGCAGATCGGCGCGCGCTGCGAGGCTGTCGAAGGTGTCGGCGTGCCGGCTCATGTGAACGTCGAGCAGCAACGCGGCCGCCGCGATCAGCAGCACACCCGGGATCGACGACAGGGTCGTATACAGATACTGGACGGCGTCATCGACGGGGCCGCGGAAGTAGCCGGCCGCCACGCCGAGTGCGAGCGCGAACGGCAGGCTGATAAACGTCGTCAGCGAGCCGATCAGGATGCCGGTGCGCACGCTCTTCAACGCCTGGTACAGCACGTCGGTACCGACCTTGTCGGTGCCGAGCACGTGGTACCACGGGGCGAGCGCGATACCGAGCCCGAGGAGCAGCGCGATGGCGCAGCCGACGGCGAGCAGACTGCGCCAGGGTCGTCGGGTGCGTCCGCCGACGATGGCACGGCAGGCTGCGGCAAGCCCGCCGTGGCGACGGCGTTCGACGCAGGCGGCACCCAGCAGCGCCAAGGCGCCGGACGCGAGACCGAGTGCGAGGCCGAGCACCGCTCGTCGTGCGATATCGGCCGGGCGTTCCGTCGGCGCGACGAGATGCGCGCCGCCGGACACGAGGCGCGGATACTCGCGGTGCACGCGACCGTCCGGCAGCCGCACGGTCTCGCGACTGTAGGCGTGGGTGGCGAACGGCGCGGAATAGCTCGTCTCGGGGTGCGTGCGCAACGATTCCAGGGCGAGATCCAGCAGGCTGACGACGTCGTCCTGCGCCTCGTCCCGGGTAGAGAAATGGATCGAATCGACGAGCGCGATCGCGATGAAAAAGCCGAGCACGACAGCCGCCCCGGCAGCCGCAGGGCGCGCCCAGACTTCACGCCAGGGCGCGCGCAGGTGTTCGTGGCGGCGGGCGATCGTCCAGTAGGCGAGCGCGCTCGCGACCAGCACGAACAGGCAGGCATCGCTGGCGAGGACGACGAGCCCTCCCTGGATCATTGGAGCCTCACGCGGGGGTCGGCGACGACATACGACAGATCCGTCAGCAGCAGACCGACGATGTAAAGCAGCGACCCCAGGAAGACCATCGTACGCACGATCGCGAAATCCTGAGCCTGCAGGGCATCGATCGTGTAGCTGCCGAGCCCGGGGATTGCAAAGAACGCCTCGGTGATCAGCGCACCGAGGAACAGCGATGGCAACAGGACGACCACGCCGGTCAGGATCGGTATGAGGGCATTGCGCAGGACATGGACGAACAGCACACGCGCGTCAGACAAGCCTTTCGCGCGTGCCATGCGTACGTATTCCCGGCCCATCTCTTCGAGAAAGATCGTGCGGTACCAGCGCACATTCGGTCCGAGCGCAATCAGCATGCCGATCACGACCGGCAGAACGAGGAATTTGATCGACGCCAGCCCGTAGTCGTAGCCGGAGATCGGCACCAGCCGCCACAGTTTGGCGACGAGGTACTGGCCGCCGATGATGTAGAAGAGGCCCGACACCGACATCATCGCGACGCACACGAGTGCGCTCGCGACATCGAGCCGGCTGCCCCGCAGCCACGCGATCACGAGCGCCCAGCCCAGCGCCGCGACGAGTTGGAGCAACAGGACGGGTACGGCGATCGCGAGACTCGGTCCCATGCGCTGGCGCAGATCGCCACCGATGTCACGGCCGCCGTCCGAGCGGCCGAAATCGAACGTGAACAGACGCACCGTACTGCGGATGAACAAGGTGTCGGTCGCCTGCTCGAATCCCGACGCCGCTCCGTTCCAGAACAGCGGTCGATCGTAACCGCGCTCGGCTTTCCATTTGTCGATTGCCTCCTGCGTGACGTGCCGTTCACCGAGCTGCATGCGCGCCATGTCGTCCGGTGTGTTGACGACGAAGAAAAGCAGGAAGGTGATCACGTTGACACCGACCAGGATCGGCAGCGCGTAGAGCAGGCGGCGGATCAGGTACGCACTCATGTCGGGGTCCGCATGCTGCGCCGGCGCTGCGTGCGCCAGGCAAGTGCCACGATGACCGCGAGCGCCGCGCCCGCGACGATCAGCGGCGTCAGCACCGGTCGATTCCAGGCCTGGCGCAATTCGGCGCGGCGCGTCGCATCGAGCCGTCGGTATTTCAGTGTGTTGCGCGCCATCATGTTCGCCTTGCCGTTCGCGTACCAGGCGTGGAACAACGAATAGGCTTGCGGGTGCGTGCCCCAGATCCACGGCGCATCGCGTCGCACGCGGGTGATCATGCGATCGATCAGCGCCTGACGTGCCGGCCCATTCGGCAGGCTGCGCATGCGCAGGTAATCGCGGTCGAACGCCGCACTCGCATAGTTCGAGGCGTTCTCTCCCTGATGCTTCACTTTCCCATGCGGGCCGTAGAGCAGGAAAAGGAAGTTTTCGGGATCGGGATAATCGGCATTCCAGCCCCAGCCGTAGATCTGCGCCGTGCCGGTTCGCATCTTGTCCTGGAAGCGGTTGTAATCGGTCATGCGCACGACGAGTTGCACGCCGAGTTTCGCGAACTGCTTGCGATACCAGTTGAAGAGCGGCTTGTAATCAGGCCCGAACGCGAAGGCGTCGAAATACAACGCCAGCGGTCTGCCGGTCGCCGGATCGCGGCCGCCGGGGTAGCCCGCCTCGACCATCAGCGCTTCAGCGCGCGCCAGCGGCTTGCGCACCGGCCGGCCGTCGACCCAGTCGTAGACGACACGGTTGATCCCCGCCGTGCCCTCGCGGTGCCCGAAGATGCCCGGCGGAATCGGCCCGTGCGCGGGAATGCCGCGTCCGTTCGAAAAGATCGAGATCATTTCTTCGATGTCGACAGCGATCGACAGCGCTTGGCGCAATGCGCGTGCGCGCGGTCTGTCGCCGCCGACGACTGGGTCGAGCAGATTGAAGCCGAGATAGACGATCGAGGGTTGCGTGGCGACGGCGAGTTTCATCCGCTTTGCCTGCATTTCCGGCGTGAGTTCGGGGCGCCCGTCAGGACCGAAGCGGATGGCCTGGTCGAACCCGTCGGCTGCGATCGGCGAGATGTCGTACCAGCCCTGCAGGAATTTGCCCCATTCGGGGATGTCTTCCTTCTCCAGCATGAAATGAATCTCGTCGATGAACGGCAGTGCCTTGCCGGCGTCGGCAAGCAGGCCGTCGGCAGCATCCGTGGCCTCTCCTTCCGTCGGATACGCTTCGCCGTGGAAGTTCGGATTGCGCGCGAGCACCATGCGTCTGTTCGGATTGTTCTCACGCAGCAGGTAAGGCCCGGTCCCGACGGGATACCAGTCGAGCGTCAGGTTGCGCGCCGCCATGCCGGGTTCGGCGTAGAAGCGATCGGCTTCCCAGGGTACGGGCGCGAAGAACGGCATCGCGAGCCAGTAGACGAATTGCGGATAGCGTTCGCCCAGCGTGATCTCGAAGGTATAGTCGTCGAGCACGCGCGCCCCTTCGAAATCGTATCCGCGCAGATCGAGAAACCCCGTGGCCGACACGTCGGCCTGCAGTCGTGCGGCGAGCGCATCGAGGCCGATGATGTACCTTCCCATCAGGCTCGCGATCGGGGAATGCAGTCGCGGATGTGCCAGCCGCTTGATCTGGTAGACGTAGTCGGCCGCCTTCAGTTCGCGCGTGTCCGCTGCCGGAAAGTCGGTCGGCGCACGCGCCACGGGGACATGCGTCGCCCCCTCACCGTGATACCGGTAACGTCCATCGGCCGTGCGTGCGAACGCCGGATGTGGCTGGAACCGGATGCCCGGCCGGATCGAGATGCGATAGACGGCGCGTGCGACGCTCGCATCCGGCGCATCGACGGGAAGCGTTTGACCATGCGCGTCGTAATAGATGGCGGACGGCACCGCCGTCGCCGTGAGCGGCACGAGCGTATAGGGTCGTTCCAGGAAGTGGTATTGCACGAGCGGTTCATAGACCTGGCTCGTGATCATCGCCTCATTCTCGCTGTACGACGACACGGGGTCGAGGTGTTTCGGCCGTTCCTGGAAAGTCGTGTAGAGAATGTTTGCGCCCGCTTCGGCCGCGGGATACGGGTTGTTCCAGGGCCCGCGCCATATGCCGTCGCAGGCGGCGATCATGCTGCTCGCCACGACGAGCATGCTCGCGTACAGACAGGCGCGCAGCGTGCGGTCTCGGCCAACTCTCGGCATCGACGGCAGGTGTCAGGGTTATAAAGCGATGAACGACACTGTACACTTCCGGCCCATCACGCTGCCATTGAACTGGCTCGGGGGGAGAGCAGAATGGGCATACTCGAAGGCAAGAAGGCCCTGATCGTCGGTGTCGCGAGCAATCGCTCGATCGCCTGGGGCATCGCGCAGGCGATGCGGCGCGAAGGCGCCGATCTCGCGTTCACGTATCAGAACGATCGGCTCCGTTCGCGCGTGGAGGACTTCGCCTCCGAATGCGGCTCCGAGATCGCCCTGCCCTGTGAAGTACAGAATGACGAAGAGATCACGGGCCTGTTCGAGCACCTCGACGATTACTGGGATCACCTCGACATCCTCGTCCATTCCATCGCGTATGCACCGCGCGAGGAACTCACGGGCAGCTATCTGGATTCCGTCACCCGCGAAGGCTTCCGTGTCGCGCACGACGTCAGCTCGTACAGTTTTGCCGCGCTCGGCAATGCTGCACGGCCGATGATGAAAGGGCGCCAGGGTGCAATGCTGACCTTGTCTTATCTCGGCGCCGTGCGCACGATGCCGAGTTACAACGTGATGGGGCTGGCGAAGGCCAGCCTCGAAGCGAACGTGCGCTACATGGCCGAGAGCATCGGTCCCGAAGGCATCCGTGTGAACGCGATTTCAGCCGGGCCAATCAAGACGCTCGCCGCCAGTGGCGTGAAGGACCTGCGCAAGTTCCTCGACTATGTCGAGAAGACAGCCCCGCTGCGCCGTAACGTCACGATCGAGGAAGTCGGCAACGTCGCCGCCTTCCTGTGCTCCGATCTCGCTTCTGCCGTCACCGGCGAAGTGACGTACGTCGACTGCGGCTTCAACATCATGGGTGTCGCCGGCCTCTGAGCGCTCGCCGGCTTCGACTGGCGCGGATTTACGCTCAGCGTTACGACGGATCGGTGTCGGCGCGGAAAGCGCCCGGGTATGCGTTCAGAGACGCTCCGGGTAGGTCCTGACTTTCGCATCAGCCCGCAGGCCATCGATGTAGGCGCGCCAGGTGGCCGCCATGTAGGAACGCGCGATGTCGCGCCGGATCGCGTCGATGTTCTTGCCGGCGAGTTCCTCCGGCGTCGGAATCTGCTGATTGGAAACCCGCGCGACGGCGAAGGCACCGGTGCCGAGCGGCACACCGATCACGGCCGCGTCACCACCGGCTGACAGCGGCACCTGAAACGCTGCTCGGGCGACGGCACGGTTCAGCTCACTGGTGTCGCGCGACACGCCGTTTGCCGTGTGCCATTCGAGCTGCTCGGCAGCGACGACGGCCTCGACCGCCTCGCCTTTGCGCAGGCGCTCGGCGATCGCGTCGCCGCGTTTACGCGCTGCCTCCCGCGCCCGCTCGTCGCGCAGCGCGCCGACCACGTCGGTCTTGATCGCAGCGAATTCGGGTACATGCGCCGGTGCATGCTTAATGACCTTGACGGCGGCCACGCGCGTGTTGTCGATCTCGACCGGAACGCTCACGAGCCCTTCCGTCAATACCTCCGGTTCCCACGCAGCGTTCGCCACATCCTTCGAGAAGCGTGCCTCTATTTCCTCACGCGTCAGCACCTCGGTGGTCTGCACTTTCATATGCAGCGTATCGGCGGCGGACTCCAGCGAGTCGGGGTGTTCGGTGACTGCGTCGCTGAACGCTTCGGCACGCTCGAAGTAGAGATTCTCTGCCTGCTCGCGGCGATACGCGTCCTCGACCTGCGCCCGTACGGCGTCGAAGGGTTCGACCCCGCCCGGCTTGATTTCGCGCACGCGGATCAGGTGGTAGCCGAATTCGGTCTTCACGGGTTGACTCAGCTCGCCTACCGCGAGTGAAAAGGCCGCCTGCTCGAATTCCGGCGCCATCACGCCACGCGGAAACAACCCGGTATCGCCGCCTTCGGCGCGGGAGCCGACATCGTCGGAGCTTTGCTTCGCGACTTCCTCGAACGAGGCGCCAGCTTCGATTTCCTTGCGCAGCCCTGCGATCTTCTCACGCGCTGCGGCGTCTTCCGCTTCGCTGGCGTCCTTCCTCACCTGGACGAGGATATGGTTCGCAGCCCGCTGTTCCTGCGTTGAGTAGGCGTCCTTGTGCGTCTCGTAGTAGGCTGTCAGCACCTTGTCGTCGGCACTGATTTCTTTCTTCAGCTCATCGATCGTCAGTTCCAGGTATTCGAGCGAGAGCTTCTCCGGTACCCGGAACAGATCCTGGTTCTTCTTGTAGTAATCCTCGGCGTCCGCGTCGCTCACATCGATCGATTCTGCTTGCGGTGGTTCGACTAGCGCGTAGCCGACGTCACGCTTCTGCGCGAAGAGTTGTGCGAGATGGAGCGCCTCGTCCTGGGTCGCGAAAGCCGACAGCGCGATGCCGGCGCGCAACTGCTGTACGGCGAGATCCTGGCGCGCCTGCTGCTCGAAACCAGCTTCCGAGAAGCCGAGCATGTTGACCGCTTGCCGATAGCGATCGAGTGAAAACTTGCCATCGACCTGAAACGTGTCCGACGCGCGGATGAAGGCCGCGATCTGTGGCGCCGAAATACGCAGCCGGGCATCGTCGACTGTGTGCAGCAGCAGGCGTTCCTCGACGAGCATGTCGAGCGCCCGGTGCTTCGTTTCGTCCTGCGTCCACAGTGCCGGATCGAACTGATCGCCGAGCTGAGCCTGCGCGCGCTGACGCAGTCGCTGGAAACTCTGCTGGTAAGCGCCGAGTTCGATATTTTCACCGTCCACTTCGGCGACCACGACGGCGCGGGCCGCGCGCATGTATTCATCGATGCCCCACAACGCGAAGGTGAGGATCAGGAACAGGATGATGATCATCGCGACCATACCCTGGGCGCGCTCACGGATGAATTGAAGCATCGGTTGTTTCCGGCCCTTGCCCGCCGCTCAGCGCCGGCGCAGACCGGACGGACGCGGAGCGTCGCCGGCGCATGCGCGCTGTGGCGTTGGGTGGAACATCGTGTTTATGCAAGACGGGGCATCGCGCGGATCACACGACACCCCGGTTGCAGGATTTGGCGGAGTGGACGGGACTCGAACCCGCGACCCCCGGCGTGACAGGCCGGTATTCTAACCAACTGAACTACCACTCCGATGACCTTCTTTGGTAGGTGCTGAGGGGATCGAACCCACGACCTTCGCCTTGTAAGGGCGACGCTCTCCCGGCTGAGCTAAGCACCCGAGCACCCGAAGGGGGCGCTAATTTAACGCATCCTTCAGGCCTTTTCCAGGCTTGAATACCGGCACGTTGCTCGCGGCAATTTCGATCGCTTCGCCCGTCTTCGGATTGCGTCCGGTCCGCGCCGGACGGCTCTTTCGCGCGAACGTTCCGAAGCCGACGATCGAGACCTGATCACCTTGCTTCAGTGCGCGTGTGATGGCATCGAGCGCGGCATCGAGCGCGCGTCCCGCCGACATCTTTGAGATGTCCGCCGCTTCCGCGACAGCATCGATCAGTTCCGCCTTGTTCATTCTCCCCCCTGCGGGTGTTGTTGCCGCTGCCCGCCGAGCGCGAGCTTCACCATGCTCCGAATCATCGGGCACGCGGTGGCGTCATTCTGCCTCAATTAAGGAAGCACTGGACAAGTCCGTCCCCGGCGCATTCAGCGTCGGCGTTTCCGGCATGGACCGCAAGCGCCGACGCAGATCCGACCATCGATGCACGCGCCACACGGGCGCGCCCTCCGGCGCCCTGCAACGTCGCATGCGGCGCGCGGTTCGGCTGTCCAGACTGCTTTTAGTGTGCGCGAATCGGATCCTGATCGCCCGCCTGATCATCCGCCGGCTTTGGAGATTCGTACGGAGTCGCGAGCGGCTCGGGCATGCGCTGGAGTGCGATTGTCAGCACCTCGTCTATCCAGCGTACCGGCTTGATCTCGAGTCCCTGCTTGATGTTGGCTGGAATGTCCTTCAGTTCCCGTTCGTTCTCACGTGGAATGGCCACGGTCTTGATACCGCCACGCAACGCTGCCAGCAGTTTTTCTTTCAGTCCGCCAATCGGCAGCACTTCGCCGCGCAACGTGATTTCGCCCGTCATTGCCACGTCGGCGCGCACCGGGATGCCAGTCAGCGCCGAGACCAGCGCCGTGCACATGCCGACGCCGGCGCTGGGGCCGTCCTTCGGCGTCGCACCTTCAGGCACGTGGAAATGGACGTCGACCTCGCGGTAGAAATCGGGCTTGATGCCGAGCGACGACGCACGACTGCGGACGACGGTCATGGCGGCCTTGATCGATTCCTGCATCACGTCGCCGAGACGGCCGGTATAGGTTTCCTTGCCCTTGCCGGGCACGATGGCCGCCTCGATCGTCAGCAGATCGCCCCCGACTTCGGTCCATGCGAGGCCAGTCACCTGGCCGATCCGATCCTCTTCCTCGGCAAGACCGAAGCGGAACTTCTTCACGCCAAGATATTTCTCGATCGACTTCGGGGTGATCGCCGCGATCTTCTCGCTCGGTTTCTGCGAGACCTGCTTGACGACCTTGCGGCAGACGTTCGCGACCTCGCGCTCGAGGTTACGGACCCCAGCCTCGCGGGTGTAGTAGCGGATGATGTCGCGCAGCGCAGGCTCGGCGAAGCTGATTTCGCCTTCCCTGAGCCCGTTCGCCTGCACCTGTTTCGGGATCAGGTATTTCTGCGCGATGCTGACCTTTTCGTCTTCGGTGTAGCCGGCGAGACGAATCACTTCCATGCGGTCGAGCAGCGGTGCCGGGATGTTGAGGCTGTTCGCGGTCGTCACGAACATCACCTCGGACAGGTCGTAGTCGACTTCAAGGTAATGATCGTTGAAAGTCGAGTTCTGTTCGGGGTCGAGCACCTCGAGCAGCGCTGCAGCCGGATCGCCCCGAAAATCCATCGCCATCTTGTCGACTTCGTCGAGCAGCACGAGCGGATTGCGCGTGCCGACCTTCGCCATATTCTGCAGGATCTTGCCGGGCAACGAACCGACATAGGTGCGGCGATGGCCGCGGATTTCTGCTTCGTCGCGCACACCGCCGAGTGACATGCGCACGAACTTGCGATTCGTCGCGCGTGCGATCGAGCGACCGAGCGAAGTCTTGCCGACGCCCGGCGGACCGACGAGACAGAGGATCGGACCCTTCATCTTCTTCACGCGTTGCTGAACCGCGAGGTACTCGAGGATGCGTTCCTTGACCTTCTCCAGACCGTAGTGGTCCTCGTCGAGGATTTGTTCGGCACGGTTGATGTCGCCGGAGATCTTTGAGCGCGCCTTCCACGGCACGTTCAGCATCCAGTCGATGTAGTTGCGCACCACGGTCGCTTCGGCGGACATCGGCGACATCATCCGCAGCTTCTTGAGTTCGCCGTCAGCCTTCGCACGGGCTTCCTTGTGCATGCCGGAGCGCTTGATGCGGCGGGCCAGTTCATCGAACTCGTTGACGCCATCCTCGAGCTCGCCGAGTTCGTTCTGGATGGCCTTCATCTGCTCGTTCAGATAGTACTCGCGCTGGCTCTTCTCCATCTGCTTCTTGACCCGGCCACGCAGACGCTTCTCGACCTGCAGCAAATCGATCTCTGTTTCCATCAGGACGATGAGCTGATCGAGACGCTCGCGCAAATCGGCGGTCTCGAGGATGCGCTGTTTGTCGGCAAGCTTGATCGACATGTGCGCGGCGATCGTGTCGGCGAGCCGGGACGGGTCGTCGATGCTCGACAGCGAAGAAATGATCTCCGGCGGAACTTTCTTGTTGAGCTTCACGTACTGATCGAACTGATTGAGCAACGACCGGGACAGTACTTCGCCCTCGCGCTCGGGAATCGGTTCCGGTTCCAGCACCTCGATGCCGGCGACGTACATGTGACCGAGATCCTCGAACTCCACGATACGCGCACGCTGCACGCCCTCGACCAGCACCTTGATCGTACCGTCAGGCAGTCGCAGCAATTGCAGAATGTTGGAGACCGTACCGATCGTGTGGATGTCTTCCGGCGACGGGTTGTCGTCGGCGGCGCTCTTCTGGGCCACGAGAAGTATCTGCTTGGTCTCGTCCATCGCGCGTTCGAGCGCCTTGATGGACTTGTCGCGTCCCACGAACAGCGGGATGACCATGTGCGGATAGACCACGACGTCCCGCAGCGGCAGGACCGGCAACTGACTGGCTTTATCGGTCATCGTACGAAGTCCTCACGCAGACCGTCGGTCGCGCGAACGCAGGCGCGCGCCGGCAGGCCACGATAACGGGAAGGTCGATGCGGGGGGCCGGCCGGAGCGTCCGGCCGGCGTGCATGGGAGTGGTCGTGTGAACACCCGCCGGTGGCTGCTCAATCGGCAGCCACCTTCGGCATGTCGGCGCCCTCGTAAATGACGAGCGGCTTCGACTCGCCGTTGATTGCGGCTTCGTCGACGACCACCTTCGACACGCTTTTCAGCGACGGCAGATCGTACATCGTGTCGAGCAGATTCGCTTCGAGTATCGAGCGCAGCCCGCGCGCGCCGGTCTTGCGCTCCACCGCCTTGCGAGCCACTGCACGCAGTGCGTCTTCGCGGAACTCGAGCGCCGTGCCTTCCATCTCGAACAGCTTGCCGTACTGCTTCGTCAGCGCGTTGCGCGGTTCGGTGAGGATCTGCACGAGTTGTTCCTCGTGCAGTTCATCGAGCACGGCCACGACCGGCAGGCGGCCGACGAACTCCGGAATGAGGCCGTACTTGATCAGATCCTCGGGTTCGACCTGGTGCAGCATCTCGCCAGTGGTTTTGCGATCGTCCTTGCTCTTGACCTCGGCCGAGAATCCGATACCGCCCTTCTCGGAACGATCGCGGATGATCTTGTCGAGGCCGGCAAAGGCCCCGCCGCAGATGAACAGAATGTTCGACGTGTCGACCTGCAGAAATTCCTGCTGCGGATGTTTGCGTCCACCCTGCGGCGGCACCGACGCGACGGTGCCTTCGATGAGCTTCAACAGCGCCTGCTGCACGCCTTCACCGGAGACGTCACGCGTGATCGACGGGTTGTCGCTCTTGCGCGAGATCTTGTCGATCTCGTCGATGTAGACAATCCCCGTCTGCGCCTTTTCGACGTCGTAATCGCACTTCTGCAGCAGCTTCTGGATGATGTTCTCGACATCCTCGCCGACGTACCCGGCTTCGGTCAGCGTCGTCGCGTCGGCGATGGTGAACGGAACGTTCAGCAGGCGCGCGAGCGTCTCGGCGAGCAGCGTTTTGCCAGAACCGGTCGGGCCGATCAGCAGTACGTTGCTCTTCGCGAGTTCGACATCGCTCTGCTTCACCCGTGACTCGAGCCGCTTGTAGTGGTTGTACACCGCCACCGCGAGAATCTTCTTCGCGTGCGACTGACCGATGACGTATTCGTCGAGGATGTCGCGGATTTCGTGCGGAATCGGCAGCTTGTTGCCGCCGGGGCCGGCGGACTTGTCCTGGATCTCCTCGCGGATGATGTCGTTGCAGAGTTCGACGCATTCATCGCAGATGAACACGGACGGACCCGCGATAAGCTTGCGGACCTCGTGCTGGCTCTTGCCGCAGAAGGAGCAATACAGCAGGCGATCGCTGTCACCGCCCTTGGAATTCTTGCCATCGCTCATCGGCGATTCCTCGTCCAATGCTCAGAAACTGAGTACTCGTGAGACCCGGTACGTCCGTGCCGGTTCAACGCGTGGTCTCGCTGGGCGTGACCACCGCTGCCCGGTGCGTCAATACGGCATCGATCAGACCGTACATGCGCGCGTCGTCCGCGCTCATGAAGTTGTCGCGGTCGGTGTCCTGCGCAACTTTCTCGACCGTCTGGCCGCTGTGACGTGCCAGGATTTCATTGAGCCGGTCGCGGGCCTTCAGGATCTCGCGAGCGTGGATGTCGATATCGGTCGCCTGTCCCTGGAAGCCGCCGAGCGGCTGATGGATCATCACCCGCGAATGCGGCAGGCAGTAGCGCTTGCCGGCGGCACCCGCCGCGAGCAGCAGTGCGCCCATGCTGGCTGCCTGGCCGATGCACAAGGTGCTGACGTCCGGTTTGATGAACTGCATGGTGTCGTAGATGGCGAGTCCCGCCGTGACGACCCCACCCGGAGAATTGATGTAGAGATGGATGTCCTTGTCCGGGTTCTCGGACTCCAGGAACAGCAGCTGGGCGACGATGAGGTTCGCGACATGGTCGTCGACCGGCCCCACCAGGAAGATCACGCGCTCCTTCAGCAGCCGCGAATAGATGTCGTATGCGCGTTCCCCTCTGGCCGACTGTTCGACGACCATCGGGACCAGGTTAAGTGCCCGTGTTTCTTGAAGTTTCATTTCTTGGAACCGTATCTCGACCATTTCAGGCCTGCTCTCGATCCCGAGCCGCAGTCTGCCTCGGATTCATCAGATCGTCAAACGAGATGGACTCCTCGCTGACGCCCGCGCGGGCTGCGATCCAGCTCACCGCTTCCTCCTCCAGCACCGTCGCTTCGATCTCCTGCAGACGACGTGGATCAGCGTAATACCATTTCACCAGTTCTTCCGGTCGCTCGTAACCGGCGGCCATGCGCTCGATTGTCGCGTGGACCTTGGCGGGTTGTGCGACTACCCCCGACGTCTTGATGATTTCGGCCATCAGAAGCCCGAGCTTTACCCGATCCCGTGCCTGGGTTTCGAAGATCTCGGCGCCCGGGAGCGGCATCTTGTCCGCATCGATGCCCCGCATCATCAGCGTGCGCCGGCTCTCCGCCGCCATGCGCTGGGCTTCGTTCTGGACCAGCGCCTTCGGCAACTCGACCGTATTCGCGAGTTTCAACTGCTCGTGCACGTGCGCGACGAAACGACGCTGCAGAGCGCGCTCACGCTCGCGGCCCATGTTGTCCTCGACTTCCTTGCGGAAGGCTTCGAGCCCGCCCTCGGCAATCCCGAATTTGGCGAACAGCGCATCATCCAGCGCCGGCAGTGATTTCTCTGCGACCTGCTTGACCGTCACGTCGAACTCGACCGGCTTGCCGGCCAGATCGCTCGCGCCGTAGTCATCGGGGAATTTCAGCGACAGCGTCCGGGTGTCGCCTGCCCGTACGCCCTGCAGCCCCGCTTCGAACCCGTCGATCATCCGCCCGGCGCCGAGCACCAGTTCGAAATCCGTGGCGCTGCCACGTTCGAAGTCCGCTCCGTCGAGCCGGCCCTTGAAGTCGAGCGTCAGTTGATCACCGTCAGCGGCGGCCCGCTCGACCGGCGTCCACGTCGCGTGCTGGCCTCGCAGCACGTCGAGCATGCGGTCGACGTCAGCGGCGGCGATCTCGCACACGGGCCGCTTCAGTGACAACTGTTCGACTGGCGCAAGCGTGATTTCCGGGTAGATCTCGAAGGTCGCCGTATACGACAAGCCCGTGCCGGGATCCGCATTCACCGGATCGAAGACCGGCTCCGCAGCCGGACGCAACTGGTTCGACTGCAGGGCCTCGGAAAACGAGTTGCGCAACAGCTCGCCAAGGACTTCGTTGCGTACCCGCGGTCCGAACTGGCGTTCGATCACCTTCGCCGGCACTTTGCCGGGACGGAAACCGTCGACGCGGGCGGTGCGGCCGATTTGCTGAAGTCGTTCCCGGATTTTGAGCTCGATCTGGTCTTCGGCCACTGCGACCGTCATGCGTCGCTCGAGGACGCCCGAATTTTCGATTGATACCTGCATGGGGATATGGCTGTGTATGTTGAAGCTGCTGCGGAATGTCTGTCTTGACGGCGCGCAACCGGGCGGGTCGCGATGGTGCGAAAGGAGAGACTCGAACTCTCACGGGTCGCCCCACTGGTACCTAAAACCAGCGCGTCTACCAATTTCGCCACTTTCGCGGGATTCGCGGCCCGTCGCCGATCCGTGCCCTCGGGCGCGACGCGTTCGAACGACAAAGCACGCGGTGCCATGGCTCCGCGCGGTCCGTTCGACTCGGCAGTCCGGCAGTATATGCGGGGCACCGGACCGTGGATACCCCGCGCCGGCCGCGGGATGGACCGCTATACTTCGGCTCGCCCGTCAACGCACTGCGAGGAGTCTCCTGTCCATGGGCCAGCTCAAGGGTCTGATGCCGTTCGTCGCCCTCGCGGGTTTCACCCTGGCGGCCGCCGTTCCGGTCTCCGCCGTGA
This sequence comes from Gammaproteobacteria bacterium, assembly GCA_020851775.1. Taxonomy (GTDB): domain Bacteria; phylum Pseudomonadota; class Gammaproteobacteria. The sequence goes on along the minus strand of JADZCB010000227.1, from coordinate 15,634 downwards.
CCGTCGTGTCCTGCAAGGATCAGGACGGCTCGACCTACTTCGCCGATCGCTGTCCTCCGGGCGCGGTCCGGATGGCCGAGAAGGAAGTGCGGGGCGGACCACGTCGGGACGCCGAAGCGGCCCTCGCCGAGGTCGCCAAAACGCACCCGGTGGTGTTCTATTCGGTCTCCGACTGCGATGCGTGCGATCTCGTCCGACAGCAACTGAAAAGCCGCAACGTTCCGTATACCGAGAAGGACGTCGGACCGAACCAGATCGACAACCAGCAGGCGCTGAAGGCGGTCGGCAGCGGCAACATGACGGTGCCGACGGTCGTCGTCGGCACCCAGGCCTTCACCGGCTACAGTCGCGCTGCGCTCGACGCCGGACTCGATGGCGCAGGCTATCCGCCGCGTGCGATGCCGGCGCCCCCCGGGACCGCAGGCGCTGTGCCTGCGGACGACGAGGACAACACCGGGACTGCGACAGACACGACCGCAACGAACTGAGCCACGCCTTTCGCGCGGGCATGCTCAATAGCGGTATTCGAGCCACACCCAGAAGCGATCGAGATCGGCGGCCTGCCCGCTCGCGGTATTGCGTGCGCGGTTCAACGCATTCCCATCGGCCGAGTACGCGGCGTACTTGATCCCTGCCGTGTAGCGGGTTGCGAACGTCTTCGTCGCCATCACGTCGAGCTCTTCGCCATAGTCGTAGTCGTCGTGGTCCGCATCGAACCAGTGGTAGTCCAGCATGAAATTGACACCGGCAATCGTCGCGAGCAGCGTCGTGTAGGTGTCCTCGATGCCGTCACCGGGCGTGTTCAGGAAACGGTCCGCCCAGCCCTGGAACGCGTGCAGTGTTGCGAGCGGCGTCGTGAAGCGATCGGCCCCACCGTCGCCGCCGAGATGTTCGTGACTAAGCTTGGCGGTGAGTGCCTGCACGATACCACCGGGCTTGTAGGTGAGGCCCAGTGATCCCCACAGGAAGAACTGATCGATCTCGCCGGTCGGGTTATCGGCAAAATCGCCCTGGTGGGCGACTTCCGCGATGTACAGCAGGTCGAGCTTCGGATCGAGCGCGTACTTGCCGTCGAAACGCAGGCCGTAGGTCTGCGTCGACGGATAAAAGCTGCGAATCGCCGGGACACTCGAACGATCGTAGTCGAGCAGATACGCATACGCTTCGATCTTGCCGAGCGGAAGTCCGGTATACACCGCGTTCATCAAGTAACCATCGAGCCCCTTGTCGTCGAAACCGCGCAGCGGATGATCCTCGCCGTAGATACGGTTGACGTTCCACGTATACCAGAATCGCAGCACCGTATCCGGCAGTGATCCGTTCGTCACGGCCACTGCGTCGTGCGTCTGCCAATTTTGCCGCCACAGCACGTTGCCGAGATAGCGATGGAACGGCGCTTCGCGATCGAGGATGGACTGGCGCCCGATCTGAATGACGGTCTTGGGCAGCGCGTCGATGCCGACATAGGCCTGGTTCAGCTCAGCGCCTTCCGGATCGACGATCGGCGAGTAGCGCGGGGCCATGCCGCGGTTCGTGCCGCCGTCATCGTAATCACCGAGCGCGAGCACGCTCTCCAGCTCGGCGAGTGCGAACAGGCCGTGATAGCTCGCGGTACGAAAACCGAGCGCCGTGCGCAGGCTCAACGCGTCGGCATCTTCGATGCGTGTGTCATCGTCGGCGTTTTCATAACGCAGGCGCAGATGGACGAGCGGTTTGCCGAGCGTGAACACTTCACCGAACGTCGACGCCTGCGGAATGACGGGCACCGACGCGATGGGTGGCGGAGCCGGCGGGGGTGTCGGTGCTGGCGAGGCCGCCGTCGCGGCTGCGCCCGCTCCTGTGCTGGCAGCGAGCAGCGTCAAGGCCAGCGCCGGGTTCAGCGCTGCATACCAGGCGCGTGAACTGCGGGCCGGAGAACCAGACTCTGCAGCGAAAGATGTGTTCGACACGGAAAGCGAATTCATCGGTAGATTCCTCAAACGTGCGGCAAGTGATCCGCTCAATTCATATCAGCAGCATTGAAGCATCACTGCAGAAGTGGCGAATGACTTGCATCAAGATCGACGCCATCGATCTCCGCAGTGCCGGCCAGCAACGCGAGATAGTGGCGAAGCGCCGTCGCGAACGCCTGTTGCCGCAGTTCACTCGCGACGGTCCCCTGTACATCGGCGAATGCGGATGGCGTGCCGGGTACACGCTCGAGCACTTCGACGACGTGGAGACCGAAACGGCTGTGCACGAGTCGCGGCAATACGCCGATGGTCCGCACGCCGAACACCGCGCGCGCGAATTCCGGCGCACAATCCGCCGCGTTCAGCCAGCCGAGATCGCCACCCACGGCGCCGCTCGGGCAATTCGACAGATCTTGCGCCGCCGCCGCGAAGCGGTCCGTACGCGCGGCGTCACGACAGCGGACGTCGAGCAGACAGGTCTCGGCCCGCTTACGCAGCGCGACGACGTCGGCCCCTGAAGTGACCGCAAACAGAATGTGTCTGGCCCGCACGCGCTCGCCTTGCGCGTAGCGGGCACCATGCGCGGCGAAATGACGCTGGCAATCTTCCACCGAAGGCACGGGAACGTGCAGTTCGCGATCGAGCAGCGTCTCGATGGCGTCCGACGCCAGTTGCGACAAGGCGCCATCGCCGGCCGACATGTCTTCCGCGTCGAGCAGGCCGGCGCGTTGCGCGGCCTGCCGCAGCAGCTCTATACACGCGCGCTGACGCAAGCCCGCCTCATCGAGCCGTTCGTCCGGGGCGTGCAACGGGATACCGTTGATCCGGGCACAGTCATGGTGCAGGGACGAAGTCATGACGGCGCCCTCAGACCGGCGCACCGGGATGCCGTGGCACTTCGCGCGCCGCCGGCAGATTGAGTCGCCGGCTGCGCACGATCTGATAAGGACGCACGGCGTAGGCGAGCGTGCCGAACCCGCTCCAGACGTGCACCAGCCGCGTGAACGGAAACACGAGGAAGATCGTCATGCCGAGAAACATGTGCAGCTTGAACACCGGACTCACGCCGACGAGCAGTTCGGCCGCGCCACTGCGGAAAGTCACGATCCGCTGCGCCCATTCGGCAAGCTTCAGCATCACGCTGCCGTCGAGGTGCTGCGCGGACAGCGGCACGGTGGCGAGACCGAGCGCCAACTGCAGCCACAACAGCCACAGCAGGACGATGTCCCCGTGCCGGCTCGTCGCGTGAATACGCGGATCGCTGAGGCGTCGATGCAGCAACAGGCTGACGCCGATGAAGCCGAGGACGCCGAACAGCCCGCCCGACACCATCGCGATCACCTGCTTCGTGCCGGCATCGAGCAGCGGCGCATAGACGGCATGCGGTGTCAGCATGCCCACCGAATGGCCGACGAACAGGAACAGCACACCGACGTGGAACAGATTGCTGCCCCAACGCAACTGGCCGACGCGCAGAAGCTGTGAGGAGTCGCTTCTCCAGGTGTACTGGTCGCGGTCGAAGCGGATCAGGCTGCCGAGCAGAAACACCGTCAGGCAGACGTAGGGGTAATAGGCGAACAACAGCGAATCGAGCCAGGCGTTCATGCAAGGCCTCCGGGAAGCGCGGTGGAGCGACGGACGAAGTGGACGGGTTGTGACGATGCCTGATGTGCGTGGCTGCGCGCAGGACAGCCGCCGAACGCCGGGGGTTCCTCCCACGCGGCATCCAGCGGCTCCTCCGCCGGCACGCCAACGGCCTGAGCTTCCGCGCCCGCCAGCTCGATCAGCGCGCCGAGCAGGCACGCATAGGTGCTGCCTCGTGCGCGCAGGGCGCTGAAAATGGCCGTGAGGATGTGCACGGTTTCGGCCAGGAACGCGCGACCTTCGACCGGTGGCAACGTCGATGCGAATTCGAGTACTGCGGGCAGGTAATCCGGCAGTTCGTCGGCGCGCAGGTCGAGCCCGGCGGCGGCGTACGTCTGCGCGAGATCGAGCAGCGCCGGACCGCGGTCCCGCGAGTCCCCATGGACGTGCTCGAAGAGGTGCAGCGACGTCGCACGCCCGCGATCGAACAGCTCGATCCACGCCGCCGCGGCGTCGAGCGGCACCTGTGCGGCGAATTGCGCCAGGAAGACATCGAGTTCGGCGCGACGCGTCGCCGATAGCACTTCTTCCGCGTCCAGCGCCTCGACCAGCGCCGTGAGCCGGTCGGGCAGTTCCTCGCCGGGATAATCGAGCAGATGGGCGAGCACGCGCAGCGTCAGGCGTATCGGCCGCGGATCAGTGCCACTGCGGATGTTCATCGCTCCACCTCGATCGGAATCGTGCGCCGACCCTTGCCACCGAACAGGCTCTTCGCACTCGCCCCTTCGGAACAGCCGTTGCCGAACGAAAAGCCGCAGCCACCCCGCAGGTCGAAGGTGTTTTCGGCGTACTCGCGATGCGTGCTCGGGATCACGAAGCGATCCTCGTAGTTCGCAATTGCCATCACCCGGTACATCTCCTCGACACTCTCGACGTCGAGCGCCACCTGCTTCAGCACTTCGTGATTGTCACGTCCCTCGACGTGCCTCGCGCGCTGGTAAGCGCGCATCGCGAGCATGCGTTCGAGCGCCCGACGCACCGGCAGGGTGTCGCCGGCAGTCAGCAGGTTCGCGAGATACTTCAGCGGGATGCGCAGTTGGTCGACGTCGGGCAGCTCACCGTTCGTGCCGAGCTGGCCGGCATTTGCCGCGGCCGTGATTGGCGACAGCGGCGGCACGTACCACACCATTGGCAACGTGCGATATTCGGGGTGCAAGGGCAGCGCGACTTTCCAGTCGACCGCCATCTTGTAGACCGGACTGCGCTGCGCGGCCTCGAGCCACGCCTCGGGCACGCCGTCGGCGCGGGCCTGCGCGATGACCTTGGGATCGTGCGGATCGAGGAACAGGTCGAGCTGCGCCTGATACAGCGCACGATCCTGCTCCACGCTCGCGGCCTCCTCGATGCGATCGGCATCGTAGAGCAGCACACCGAGATAGCGGATGCGGCCGACGCAGGTTTCCGAGCATACCGTCGGCTGCCCCGCTTCGATGCGGGGATAGCAGAAGATACATTTCTCGGCCTTGCCGCTCTCCCAGTTGTAATAGATTTTCTTGTACGGGCAACCCGACACGCACATGCGCCAGCCGCGACACTTGTCCTGATCGATCAGCACGATGCCGTCCTCCTCGCGCTTGTAGATCGAGCCCGATGGGCAGGACGCGACGCAGGCGGGGTTCAGGCAGTGCTCGCACAGGCGCGGCAGATACATCATGAACGTGTGTTCGAACTGGCCGTAGATCTCCTTCTCGATATCGTCGAAGTTGCGGTCCTTCGAACGCTTGCTGAACTCGCCACCGAGGATTTCCTCCCAGTTCGGCCCCCATTCGATTTTCTCCATGCGCTGGCCGGTGATCAGGCTGCGCGGCCGCGCAGTCGGAGCCGCCTTCATTTCCGGTGCGGACTGCAGATGGTCATAGTCGAAGGTGAACGGCTCGTAATAATCGTCGATCTGCGGCAGGTTCGGGTTGGCGAAAATGCGCATCAGAAGCTTCCACTTGCCCCCCTGCCGCGGCTCGAGCGTGCCATCGGCCTTGCGCACCCAGCCACCGTTCCATCGGTCCTGATTTTCCCATTCCTTCGGATAACCGATCCCGGGCTTGGTTTCGACGTTGTTGAACCACGCGTACTCGACACCGCGACGGGTCGTCCACACGTTCTTGCAGGTCACGGAGCAGGTGTGGCAGCCGATGCACTTGTCGAGATTCAGCACCATGCCGATCTGTGCGCGTATTTTCATGGAAGTGCTCCTCAGGCGCCGGCGGTGACCGGCGTATCGAGCCAGTCGACGCGGTTCATCTTGCGCACGATGACGAATTCATCGCGATTGGTGCCGATCGTGCCGTAGTAGTTGAAACCGTAACTGAGCTGCGCATATCCGCCGATCATGTGCGTCGGTTTCAGCACGATCCGCGTCACGGAGTTGTGGATACCGCCGCGGGCGCCGGTGATTTCCGAGCCCGGGGTGTTCACGATCTTCTCCTGCGCGTGGTACATCAGCACCATGCCGGGATTGACCCGCTGGCTGACGACCGCTCGCGCCGCGATCGCACCGTTGAGATTGAACAGCTCCACCCAGTCGTTATCAGCGACGCCGGCCCGCCGCGCATCGTCCTCGGACAGCCAGATCACCGGGCCGCCGCGATTCAGCGTCAACATCAGCAGATTGTCGCTGTAGGTCGAATGGATGCCCCATTTCTGGTGGGGTGTGATGAAGTTCAGCAGAATCTCGGCGTTGCCGTTCGGCTTCACACCGAAGATGGCTCCCGTCGTCTTCAGATCGACCGGCGGTCTATAGCTCGCGAAGCCCTCCCCGAAGGCCCGCATCCAGGCATGATCCTGGTAGAACTGCTGGCGACCCGTCAGGGTGCGCCACGGGATCAGCTCGTGTACGTTGGTGTAGCCGGCGTTATACGACACCTTCTCGGACTCGAGGCCCGACCAGGTCGGCGAGGAGATGATCTTGCGCGGCTGCGCCTGAATATCCCGGAAGCGGATTTTCTCGTCTTCACGATGCAGCGCGAGATGCACGTGATCGCGCCCGGTGATCTGTGACAGTGCGTCCCAGGCCTTCACGGCGACATGCCCGTTGGTTTCCGGGGCGAGCATCAGCACGACCTCGGCGGCGTCGATGTCGCTGTCGATACGCGGCCTGCCCTGGGCCGGTCCCGCCGTCGTCACGACACCATTCAGCTCGGCGAGCTGACGGACTTCGTCCTGGGTGTTCCAGGCAATGCCCTTGCCACCATTGCCGATTCTGTCCATCAGCGGGCCGAGCGCGGTGAAGCGCGCGTACACGCCGGGATAGTCGCGTTCGACGACCGTCATCTGCGGCGCGGTGCGGCCCGGGATCAGATCACACTGGCCCTTTTTCCATTCCAGCACCTCGAACGGCTGCGCGAGTTCGGCGGGGCTGTCGTGCATCAGCGGCGTCAGCACCAGTTCCTTCTCGACGCCGAGGTGGCCGGCGCAGACGGCGCTGAATGCCTGTGCGAAGCCCTTGTAGATGTCCCAGTCGCTTCTCGATTGCCACGCCGGATCGACGGCCGTCGACAGCGGGTGGATGAACGGGTGCATGTCGCTGGTATTGAGATCGTTCTTCTCGTACCAGGTGGCGGTTGGCAGCACGATGTCGGAATACAGGCAGGTCGTGCTGAGGCGGAAATCCAGCGTGACGAGCAGATCGAGCTTGCCCTCCGGTGCGTGCTCGTGCCATACGACCTCTTCGGGCTTCGCGTCGTCGGGGCCCAGATCGCGTCCCTGTACGCCGTGGCTCGTGCCGAGCAGATGCTTGAGGAAGTATTCGTGCCCCTTGCCTGACGAGCCGAGCAGATTCGAACGCCACACGAACATGTTGCGCGGCCAGTTGCGCGGCGCGTCCGGGTCTTCGCAGCTCATGCGCAGACTGCCGTCGCGCAGCGCCTGCACTGCATAGTCCTTCGGATCGAGGCCGACGGCGGCCGCGTCCTTCACGATCTGCAGCGGGTTCGTTTCGAGCTGCGGCGCGCTCGGCAACCAGCCCATGCGCTCGGCGCGCACGTTGTAGTCGATCATGCTGCCGCCGAAGCCAGCCTTGTCCGCGAGCGGGGACAGCACTTCGTCGACGCGCAGTTTCTCGTAGCGCCATTGATCGGTATGTGCATAGAAGAAGCTCGTGCTGTTCTGCTGGCGCGGCGGGCGCAGCCAGTCGAGCGCAAAGGCGAGCGCGGTCCAGCCGGTCTGCGGGCGCAGCTTTTCCTGGCCGACGTAGTGCGCCCAGCCGCCACCGCTCTGCCCGATGCAGCCGCACATCATCAACATGTTGATGATGCCGCGGTAGTTCATGTCGCTGTGGTACCAGTGGTTCATCGCCGCGCCGATGATCACCATCGACTTGCCGTGGGTCTTGTCGGCGTTGTCGGCGAACTGGCGCGCCACCGCGATCACGCGGTCACGGGCGACGCCGGTAATCCGCTCCTGCCATGCCGGCGTGTAGGGCCGTTCGTCGTCGTAATCGCGCGGACAGTTCTCCCCCTCCACGCCGCGCGCGACGCCATAGTGCGCGACCTGCAGATCGAACACGGTCGCGACCAGCGTCTCTTGTTCGCCACCGTCTGTACCGAGCCGCAGGCGGCGTACCGGCACGCTGCGCACGAGCACTTCATCGCCCGGGCTGTGCTGGAAATGGGCGTGCTCGATTCCACCGAAGTACGGGAATCCGACCTGCGTCGTGTCGTGCGTCGCGTCACCTTCGAGCAGCGACAGCTTCAGCTTCACGTCGCGACCGTCGCGGGCCTCCTTCGCCTCGAGATTCCACAGTCCGTGGTCGGTACGGCCCTCGGGCCCCCAGCGGAAGCCTATCGAACCGTTTGGTGCAACGACTGCACCGGCCTCGTCGACCGCGACCGTCTTCCACTCGGGATGATTCGCCTGGCCCAGCGCATCGGCGAAATCGCTGGCGCGCAGATAGCGATCCGGTACGCGCACGGTCTCACCGCTCGGCAGCGTGTGTTCCCTGAGCACCACGAGCAACGGCAGATCGGTATAGCGTCGCGCATAGTCGTCGAAGTACGCCGAGCGCTGGTCGAAATAGAACTCCTTGAGAATCACGTGCCCCATCGCCATCGCAAGCGCCGCGTCGGTTCCCTGCTTCGGATTCAGCCACAGATCGCACAGCTTGCTGATCTCGGCGTAATCGGGCGTGACGGCGACGGTCTTCGCACCCTTGTAGCGCACCTCGGTAAAGAAGTGCGCGTCTGGCGTGCGCGTCTGCGGTACGTTGCTGCCCCAGGCGATCAGGAATGTCGAGTTGTACCAGTCGGCCGATTCCGGCACGTCGGTCTGCTCACCCCACACCTGCGGGCTCGACGGCGGCAGATCGCAATACCAGTCGTAGAAGCTCATGCATACGCCACCGATCAGCGACAGATAGCGCGATCCGGCCGCGTAACTGACCATCGACATCGCCGGGATTGGCGAGAAGCCGACGACGCGATCGGGCCCGTAGCGCTTGATCGTGTAGACGTTCGCCGCGGCGACGATTTCGTTGATTTCCTGCCAGCTCGCGCGTACGAAACCGCCGAGACCGCGCACGCGCTGGTAGTCGCGCCGCTTCGCGTCGTCCTCGACGATCGACGCCCACGCGGCGACCGGATCGTGCACGAGCCGCGCCGCGCGCCAGGCCTTCAGCAGGCGCCCGCGGATCAGTGGGTATTTCACGCGGTTTGCGCTGTAGAGATACCAACTGTAGCTCGCGCCACGCGCACAACCACGCGGTTCGTGGTTGGGCATGTCCCACCGCGTGCGTGGATAGTCGGTCTGCTGCGTCTCCCAGGTGACGATGCCGCCTTTGACGTAGATTTTCCACGAACACGAGCCGGTGCAGTTGACGCCGTGCGTCGAGCGCACAATCTTGTCGTGGGCCCAGCGATTGCGGTACGCATCCTCCCACGTGCGATCCTCGCCAGTGGTGACACCGTGCCCGTTCGCGAACGGTTCGCGCGGTTGCTTGAAATAGGTCAGGCGATCGAGAAAGTGGCTCATCGGGGAGTCCTCAGGGATTCTTCACGTAGGCGCCGGCACGCAGGTAGAACCACCAGTTCAACAGCATGCAGACGGCGTAGAAGCCGGCGAAACCGTACATCGCGACCTGTGGCGTACCGGCCTTGATTTCGCCACCTATCACCAGCGGTGCGACGAAGGCGCCGTAGGCGGCGATCGCGGACGTCCAGCCGAGTACGGGGCCGGCCTGCTGGCGATCGAAGATCACACCGATCGTGCGGAACGTCGATCCGTTGCCCATGCCGCTCGCAAAGAACAACAGCACGAACAGCGCCATGAACGGCACGAACCAGGTCTCGGGCGTCGCCGACTGGTAAGCCTGCAGCATGACCCAACCGACCGCGATCGAGGCGACCGCCATCACTGCCGACACGACCTGCGTGACGATCGAACCGCCGAGTTTGTCCGAGATCCAGCCGCCGAACGGGCGCACGGCCGCACCGACGAAGGGACCGATCCACGCATACGCGAGCACTGCCGGTGCATTCGGATTCGGCTGGGTATGCTGCATCACGCCGTTGGCATCCGGCACGTGCGACACGCCGAAGATCACCTTCATCGCCAGCGGCAATGCCATCGAAAAGCCGATGAACGAGCCGAAGGTGACGATGTACAGCGCGGTCATCGACCAGGTGTGGCGGTTGCGGAAGATCGCGAACTGTGCAGCGATGTTCTCCTTCATCGTCCCGAACGCCGTCAGGCGCATCACGAGCAGCGCGCTCGTCACATCGAGCGGGATCGCGACCCACATGCTGATCACACCGAGCCCGGTCGGCGGCGGCAGATACAGGTAGAGCCCGAGGCACGCCGGCACGAACGCCAGCGTATAGAGCCAGGTGATCTTCATGAACGCCGGAATCGTGCCGCCGGTGTTCGGCGACACCGTGCGCAGATTGTTCATGCCGAAGAAGCAGATGATCGACAGCGGAACCAGTGACATGATCCACGCGAAACCCGCGTTCTGGATCCACGTCGGCGTGCCAGCCGGAATCTTGCCGAGAATCCAGCCGCTGTCCTTCACGAGAGTCATCGGTTCGCCGCCGAGGCTGCCGAAGATACCGACCGTCATCACCATCGGGATCACGATCTGCATCGTCGTGACGCCGAAATTCCCGATCCCTGCGTTGATGCCGAGCGCGGTGCCCTGCAGACGCCGCGGGAAGAACGTGTTGATGTTCGACATCGAACTCGCGAAATTGCCGCCGCCGACACCGGACCACAACGCCATCAACTGAAACGTCCACAGCGGCCATTCCGGATGCTGAAGCGCAATGCCGGTGCCGATGGCGGGCGCGAGCAGCATCGCCGTGGTCAGAAAGACCGTATTGCGCCCGCCGGCGAGCCGGATCAGAAAAGAAGCCGGGATGCGCATCGTCGCACCGGCGATCCCGGCGATTGCGGTCAGCGTGAACAACTCGGCTTCGGTGAACGGGAAGCCGAGGTTCAGCATCTGGACCGTGATGATCCCCCACATGCCCCACACGGCGAAGCCGCACAGCAACGCGGGCACGGAGATGATCAGATTGCGATAGGCGATGCGTTTGCCGGTGGTTTCCCAGAACACCTCGTCTTCCGGGCGCCAGTCGACGATGTCGGCGCCGGTCGGTGCCGCGGGCGCTCTGTGTGTGGCGGTGACTGTGGTCATGAGCGTTTCCCCTCTGGGCAAGTTTAAGAGGCGAGTGCGGAGGAGCGCGGACCGATGACTTCGGTGCGCCGGACTTCGGTCCAGTACATCCAGATCAGCGACACCCACACGACGCCATACATCAGCATGAAGGCGCTCGAGCGCACGCCGGTAATGTCCATCAGGGCGCCGAACATGATCGGCAGGATGAAGCCGCCGAGGCCGCCGGCGAGGCCGACGATGCCGCTGACGGCGCCGATGTTGTGGGGATAGTCGTCACTGATGTACTTGAAGACGCTGGCCTTGCCGAAGGCCCACGCGATGCCGAGCACGAACATCAACGCGGTGAACGTGTAGACATTCAGGCCGATGTGCAGCGTGACCGGACCATCCACCGCGTGGATGGTCAGATCCGTCTGCGGATAGCTCAGCAGGAACAAGCAGATCCAGCTCACCCACATCACCCACCAGGTCACGCTGTGAGCGCCGTGGCGGTCGGAGAGCCAGCCGCCGATCGCGCGCAATACGCCTCCCGGCAACGAGAAGCAGGCCGCGAGCAACGCAGCGGCGCGGATATCGAGCCCGAATTCGCCGACGTAGTACTGCACCATCCACAGCGACAACGCGACGTAGCCGCCGAACACGATGCTGTAGTACTGGCAGTACTTCAGCACGCGCGGATCCTTCAGCAGCGTGAGCTGGCTGCGGAAGCTGACGTTTGCCGGCACCCGGTGTGTCGGGTCCGAGTAACTGAACACCCAGAACAGAACGACCGTCACCAGCATGATGACGGCGTAGACCTTCGGCACCATTGCCCAGCCGAAGGCGACGACCAGGGCCGGTGCGATGAATTTGTTGACGGCCGCGCCCGAATTGCCGGCACCGTAGATGCCCATCGCGAGGCCGCGGCGTTCGGGCTTGAACCAGCGCGCGACATAAGGAGTGCCGACCGAGAACGAGCCGCCGGCGAGACCGATGAAGAGGCCGATGACGAGAAAGTGCCAGTATTCGGTGGCATGGCTCATCAGCCAGATCGGTGGCACGGTACAGGCCATCAGCGCGGTCATCACCACGCGCCCGCCGTACTTGTCGGTCCAGATCCCGAGCGGTACACGCACGAGCGAACCGGTCAGCACCGGCATCGCCGTCAGGATGCCGAACTGGGTCGCGTTCAACCCGAGCGTGTTCTTGATGGGAATGCCGACGACGCCGAACATCATCCACACCATGAAACACACCGTGAACGCGAGCGTGCTGACCATCAGCACCGAAAGCGCCTGGCTCTGCTTCGTCATCGTCGCTGCTCCCACCTCTGACTGACGCCAGGGTAGAAACATGCGCCGCACCGCGACATCCGCCCGACGGGCAGCCGGTGCGAGCCGGAATGACGAGGAAAATGGCGGCCGCGTAGTTCTAAAGAACTACCTGCGCCGGAATCGGCGCGGCGCTTGCGCTGGATCAAGCGGGCGCGACTGGCTCGGCGATCGGATTGGAAGGATTTGCGGCAACGGTGCGCGCACGCGACACGTGTCGCCGCGAGCCTGTCCGGCCACGCTGCCCGGGCGTGGGCGGCTCACATGAGTCCGTGTTCGGCGGCAAGCACCGCGGCGCGTACCCGCGTATTGAGGTTCAGCTTGCGCAGGATGTGCTGGACGTGGATCTTCACCGTCGTCTCGGCGATGGCGAACGTGCGGGCGATCTCCTTGTTGCTCGCGCCGCGCGCGATTTCACGCAGGATCTCGCGTTCGCGCTGCGAGAGACTGTCGAAGGGATCAGCCGCCGACTCGGGTATTGCCATCGGGGTGTGCATGGCCTTGAAGACAGACACCAGTTTCGCCGTCATCTCCGGCGCCACGACGTCTTCGCCGCGCATCGCGCTGGCGATTGCGACCGACAACGCATCGCCCTCGATGGTCTTCAGCAGATAACCGCAGGCACCGGCGCGCAGCGCGGCCGCGAGATCGTTCTCATCCTCGCTGACCGTCAGCATCAGCACCCGCGCCTGCGGTGCCGCTTCGCGCAGCGCCGGCAGCGCGTCGATGCCGCTGACGCCGGGCAGGTGGTTGTCGAGGAGGATCAGATCCGGCTGGAGCTCGGCGGCGCGCCGCTGCGCCTGCCCGGCGTCGGCGGCGTCCCCGACGACCTTGAAACGCGGGTCGCGTGACAGCAGTGCCGTGAGCCCCCGCCGGAACAACGTGTGATCGTCGACGACGAGGATGCGGACCACGGCCTCGCTCATGCCGCCGTCCGCTGTGGCGTCGTGCTCGGCGGCAGCGTCAGCACGATGGCGCAACCGCGCCCACTGCGTGAGATCACCTCGAAGCTTGCGCCGATGCGCTCGGCGCGCTCCTGCATGATGCGCAGGCCGACATGTGTCTCGTCGGGCGTCGCGCCATCCGGCTCGAAGCCGATACCGTCGTCGCGAATCTCGAAACGCCAGGTCGGTTGCTGCTGGACGTCGACCCACACCTGGCTGGCCCCGGCATGCTTGCGCACGTTCGACAACGCCTCCTGGATGACGTGCAGCACCTGCACCTGCACGTCAGGGGGCAACGGCAGTCCCTGTCCCGACATCTGCAGGCTGCCGGGCAGACCGCTCTGGTGTTCGAACTTGCGCAGGGTCGTCTGCAGCGCGTCCTCCATGTTTTCGGCATTCGCCCGGGTGCGGAAGTGCACCAGCAGCTCACGCACGTCGCCGTAGCATTCGCGCACACCGGCATCGACTTCGTCGAGCACGGCCGTCATCTGCCCGCGATCGCCGGCACGTAGCGCGTCGCGCATCAACTGCACCTGGATCTTCAGAAATGCGAGCGACTGGGCGATCGAATCGTGCAGCTCACGGGCAATGAACGTGCGCTCCTGCGCGATCGCCGATTCTTTCTCGAGGGCGTACAGCCGAAGGTTTTCCATCGCACCACCGAGATGCGCGGCGAGCGCTTCGAGCAGCGAGCGTTCGGCGGGCGGCAGTTCGCGGCGGACGTGAAAGAACAGATCGACCTCCCCCATCAGCCGCTCATGGTGACGCACGGGAATGCTCACGACGGTCTCGAAGCCCGCGCGCACGCAGTGGAGCGTCGGCGCGCCGGTGTCACACAGCGGCGTCACGCGCAACTCGGGACACGAGGCACCCGCCGCGCAATGGCAGCTCCCCGCCAGCACGCAGTGTTCGCCGTCGACCATCGACGCCGGCAACCCTTCGGCAGCGAGCAGCAGATAGCGGCTGCTCGACTCGTCCGCCCAGCGCAGCGCGACGCCGTCGGCATGGGCGACGGCACGCAGGCGCGCGGCGAAGCCCTGGGCGAGCGCATCGAGCGAGGTCGCGGTGGCGACGAGCGCCGTCACGCCATACAGCGCCTGCAGACGTTCGCCCTTCTCTTCCAGCTCGGCCGTCTTCGCGATCACTTTCGCCTCGAGGCTGCGGTAAAGCTGCTGCAAGTGATCGGCCAGACCGTTGAAGCCCCGCGCCAGGGTGTCGAATTCATCGTGCGAATCGCTGTCGACGCGGGCGTCGAAATCCCCCTGCTGGAAGCGCTCCATCGTCCGCGTCAAAAGGCCGACCGGTTCGAGCACGAAGCGATAGCCGGTATAGATGAGGATCGCGGCACCGATCACGACGAACGCCATCATCGCGGTCTGCGCCAGTTGCATCAGCGCGGTCCAGCGCGAGAGATGGACCTCGATGCTGGAGACGAGCGCGTCGATCGCGCTGACGAAGCGGCCGGCGTCCTCGCGCAGGCCTGCGGTGCTCGTGACGGGCGTGCTCGCCCAGCGTCGGTGGAAGTCGTGCCAGCCGCGCTCGACGGCTGCGAAGCGGGCGTGGACGGCCGCATCCCAGGGCACGAACAGCGGTCGCAACGGATCGCCTTCCCGCAGCAGCGTCAGCGAATGTTCGAATTCGGTGACCTGGGCCGGAACATCGGACGCCGCCCCGAGGCCGATCGACAGCGTCATGCGATAGACCTGCATGCGCATGCGGCCGGCCTCGTTGACGGCCGCGGCGCCACCATCGAGTTGCCATGACACCCAGAGCGTCAGCGCGACCGTCAGCAGCGCGAACGCAACGAACGGCGTCCCGACCAGCGCGAGCTTGGTGCCGAGATTCCATTGCCGGACACGCTTCATGGGCCCGGACTCTAGTCGCGCCGCCTCGTCGCGGCAACCGGAAGACTGTCGCAACTCGCTACAGCGGGCGGGCGCCCCCGACCGGCGCCGGCCGGCACGCGGGCGCACCGGCGATGGACGGCGTACGATCGCCGCGCGCGGATCCCGCGCGATGTCCCACACCGCAGGATAAACAGCATGAAACGCGCAGCCATCGTCAGCCCTCTCCGCACGCCAATCGGCGGCTTCGGCGGCAGCCTGAAGCCGTTGCCGGCCGATGTCCTGATCACCGCCATCTTCAAGGCCGTCGTCGACCGCAGCGGCATCGATCCCG
>JADZCB010000226.1 GCA_020851775.1 Gammaproteobacteria bacterium | reverse complement strand
CGCATGAACAGTTCGAACGAACTGCCTTCGTTGAAATCGGTGATCCGGTAGGTGCCGAGGGGCGTCTTGTTGTCGCCGCGGATGCGCTTGTCGCCGAGCCCGCCCTTGCCGGTCGCGATCTGGAAACGTCGCTCGACCTGCGTGCCGCGCTTGACGATGAGCACGCGATCCGACTTGTCGATTTCGATCGCATAGTCGGGCTCGCCGAAATAGCGCATGGCCGGGGCGGCCGCGACCTCGGCGATACCATCGGCTGCAGCGAGCACCGGCAGCAGGCCGGCGAGCGCCGCGACGCATGACCATAGCCGGAGACCGACTCCGGACCGTACCCGCTTCACCGGACGCATGCTGCGTGGATCGTCTTGCTGCGATTGTCGATAGTCTGGACCGCCGCGAGTATAACGCAAGCTGTCGGCCGCGCGAGGACCGACGCGCGTGGCAGCGCGTGTAAAATGCATGCATGAAAGCCGCCGCCGCCATCCCGCCCGATGCCCGCTACACGCGCATCGCCATGCTGTTCCACTGGGTCACCGTCGCTCTCGTGGCCGCCTTGTACGCGATAGGCTGGCACATGGTCGAACTGCCGAAAGGGCCCGCGCGAGGTGAAGCGTTCGCGCTCCACAAGTCGATCGGCATGACGGTGTTCCTGCTGACGGTGCTGCGCCTCGCGTGGCGGCTCCATGCGCCGCCGCCGCCGCTGCCGGCGACGCTCGCGCGCTGGCAGCGGCTGCTCGCGACGTCGGTCCACCACCTGTTCTATGTATTGCTGTTCGCGCAGCCGGCGATGGGTTACCTGTCCTCGTCGTTCAGTCCGTATCCCTCGAGCTGGTTCGGTCTGCCGCTTCCCGACTGGGGCGAGCACCACCCGCGACTGAACGAGTTCTTCACCGAACTGCACGTCGCCGGTTCGGTCGCGTTGCTGATCGTCATCATGCTGCACGTCCTCGGTGCGCTGAGCCATCTGTTCAAGGCCGGCGATCACCTCGTGCGACGCATACTGCCCTGGTAGCTGTTGCATTGCGGCGTCCGCGCGATCCTCGCCGAACCCGACGCCCCGGCCGTCGACGCCTATAATCGGGCGCATGACTGCTCCGGTCCTTCCGTCGCCATCGCAGTCGCTGCGTCGGCTGCTGCTCGGCTATGAACTGGCGTTCCTCGTGCTGGTGCTCGTGACGGGCGCGATGGGCGGGTTGTGGGCCTATTTCTGGCAGCAGACGGCGGCGGAGTCGCTGCGTCTCAATGCGTTCGCCGATACCGCGGCCGAGATCCGGGCCACGGTCTTCCAACAGATCAAGGACGTCGCGCTCGCGCGGCTGCGCGACGATCCCGCGGCGGCCGCGGTCAACACCGGGTACTACCGGCGCGTCCAGGAACACTTCAATGCGCTGCGCCGGCAGTCCGCGACGCGTGCCGAGGACTATGCGATCCAGGCGATGCAGGAAGCCTATGGCCAGTTGCAGTCCGATCTCCAGGCCGTATTCGACGACGCCTATCTGCTCAACCGGGTCGTGCGCATCAAGCTGCTCGATCCCGGCTACGAACAGCGCATCGTGTCCGGTTTCGATGACGCCTACAAACGCGTGCGCGGACTCGTCGATCAATCACGCGCGGCCCAGGATGTCCACGTCGACGAATGGACGCGGCGCGCGCCGCTGGTGCTGCCGGTGCCGCCGCTGGTCGCGCTGGGCCTGCTGTTCCTGTCGCGACGCAGCCTCTCGCGGGGCTTCGTACAGCCGATACGTGAAGTGATCGCCGGCACGCGGCGGATGAGCGATGGCGATCTGACGCAACGGCTGCCCGAGCACGGAGTCACCGAGGTTGCGCAACTGGCCGGCAGCGTCAATCAGCTCGCCGCCGATCTCGCCGCGAGCCGTGACGCGCTGATCGACGCCGAGCGCCAGGCCGCGCTCGGCGCGCTGGTGCCCGTCGTCGCGCACAACGTGCGCAATCCGCTCGCCGCGATCCGGGCCGGTGCCCAGCTCCTCGAACATGCCGACGACCTCGCCGAGGCGCGCACGACGGCACGCGACATCATCGATACCGTCGACCGGCTCGGTCGCTGGGTCAGTGCGCTCGTGTCCTATCTGCATCCGCTGAAGCCGCGGCTCGCACCGGTGCGGGCGACCGTGCTGCTCGACGCTGTATGCGGCCTGCTGCGGGCGCGGCTCGACGAGCGCGGGATCGATCTCGTGCGCGAGCCCTGGGTCGAATCACCCGAGGTGGCCGTCGACGCCGATCTGATGGAGCAGGCCCTGTACGGGCTGCTGGCGAATGCGCTCGAGGCCTCGCCGCGCGGCGCAACGATAGTCATCGGCGTGCAGGCGACGCCAACGCATACACTCATCACGATCCGCGATCACGCCGGTGGCATCCCCTTCCTGCCCGAGCCTTCCGGCCTCGAACCCGGCCCGAGCACCAAGCGTTTCGGCACCGGGCTCGGTATTCCCGTCGCATTCAAGGTGTGCAAGGCACACGGCTGGCAGCTCGCCTTCGAAGTCGTCGAGAATGGCACGCTGGTCACCCTGAGCGCGCCCCACGTCGCGCGGAGCGCCCGCGATGAATGAACGCCGTCCACCCGATGGAGAGACCACTGCCGTGAACGTGCTCGCGCGCGTGCTCGTCGTCGAAGACGAGACGCTGTTCGCGCGCGCCGTCGCCCGGCGCCTGGAGAAGGCCGGTTATGCCTGTCGGACGGTCGGGCGTCTCGCCGACGCCGAGGATGCGCTGCGCGAGGACGGCGCCGACCTGATGCTGCTCGACATGCGGCTGCCCGACGGCTCCGGCCTCGATTTCCTGCAACGTCTGCCGGCGTGCGTCGATCCCCAGCCTGCCGTGATTGCGATGAGCGCCTATGGCGAAGTGGAGGATGCGGTCGCGGCGATGAAACATGCGGCCTCGGATTACCTGAAGAAGCCGATCGATCTCGAGGAGCTGCTGGTCAACGTCGAAAAGGTGCTGGCCAATCAGCGCGTGTCGCGGCAGCTCGAATACTCCCGCGCTCGTGAGTCGACCGGCGTCGAGACGGCCGACATCGTCGGCGACTCGCCGGCCGCACGCACGTTGCGCTCGCAGATCGAACGTATCGCGAGCCTCGGCGGCGGCGCCACGACCGACGTGCCGACGGTGCTGATCTGCGGCGAGACCGGCACGGGCAAGGATCTCGCCGCGCGCTATCTGCACCGCTGTTCGCGGCGGGCCTCACGCCCGTTCGTGCACGTCGACTGTGCGGCGTTGCCAAAGGATCTGATCGAGGCGGAGCTCTTCGGACACGTGAAAGGTGCGTTCACGAGCGCGCTGGGCGAACGCACCGGGCTCATCGAGGCGGCCGAGGACGGGGTCGTGTTTCTCGACGAGATCGGCGAGCTGCCACTCGAACTGCAGGCGAAGCTGCTCGCGGTGCTCGAACGCCGGACCTTGCGGCGTGTCGGCTCCAGCCAGGAACGCCGGACGCAGGCATGGTTCATTGCAGCGACGAACCGCGACGTCGACAGGATGGTCGCCGATGGTGCGCTGCGCTCCGATCTCTATTACCGGCTCAACGTGCTGCCATTGAAACTGCCGCCGCTGCGTGAACGGGGCGACGACGTGATCATCATTGCCGAGCAGTACGCGAAGCAGGTCGCACGACGCTATGGCCTTGCGCCAGTGTCGTTCTCGGCTGCCGCCAAGGCGCGCCTGCGCACCTATCCGTGGCCCGGCAATGTCCGCGAACTGCGACACCTCGTCGAGCGCGCGATACTGCTCGCGGGAGGCGGCACGCTCGATACGGCCAACCTGCTGTTGCCGGGCGATGTGCCTGTGACCGGCACCCGCTCGCCGCTCG
>JADZCB010000225.1 GCA_020851775.1 Gammaproteobacteria bacterium | reverse complement strand
TGATGACGATACGCGAAGGCGCTGTATTCGGCCGGCACGCCGACGGCCCAGCCTTCCTGTTGCGCGATGCGCGTGAGGTGCTCGGCGAGATCCGGAAGCACGGACTCGTCGATGCCGTGGCTGTGACCCAGCCACCGGATGTTCTCGAGCGTCTGTTCGGTCGACGGCAGCGACGGACCGTTGGCGAGCGGCCTGCTGCAGGTGTGCAGGCAGCGCGCGCCTGCTTCGATCGCAATCACGTAGTTCAGCGCGCCCATGCCGGTCGTGTTGTGGAAGTGGAATTCGATCGGCTTGTCACCGGCAGCCGCGAGCAGGGCCGGCACGAGACTCCGGGCCCGGTCCGGTGCGAGGATCCCCGGCGCATCTTCGACATAGATGCCGCATACCGATGCCCAGCCCGCCATCTCGCGTACGCGCGCGGCGAACCAGGCGTCGGTATGCACCGGTGAGATGCCGAACATGATCGCGCCCATCGCGCGGCCGCCGGCGGCCGCGATGGCGTCGCAGACGCGTTTCATGCCGTCCATGTTGTACAGGCAGTCGTAGACCCAGAAGCAGTCGATGCCGTGTCTCACCAGCGTCTGCACGTAGAGATCGATCAGCGCATCCGGCGTCATGCCGAAGGTGCCGATACGGTTCTGGCACACGGGTGCGCGCAGCTCGCTCCGCGGCATCCAGCGGCGCCAGAGATCGAGCGATTCCCATGGATCCTCGCGCGAGTAGCGCACGCTGCACTCCATCAGCGACGAACCGGTGACTTCTATCGCGCGGAAGCCGGCTTCGTCCATGCGCGCCGCCATCCGCTCGACCATGCCACCGCGCAGGCGCATGCCCCACAGGCTCTGCTGACCGTCGCGCCAGGTCTGTTCGACGATGTCGATATGGGCCATCGCTCCTCCCCGCGATCAGCGCCGCCCGGGCGACGGGTACGAGTGTTTCGGGTTCGGTTTGCCGTCCGCCGGCGCTTGCGAGTAATCGCCGAACAACGCATCGCGCTGGGCGACGGCCGCCGGCACGCCCGCCTTCTCGGCGTACTCGATGAACGCCAGCGCCTCGGGTGTGTTGCGCATCAGGCCATCGAGCACCGAGCCGAGAAGCTGAGTCGATTTCAGGCCCATGTTCTCGTAGGCCTGATTGACGACGAGTTTCATCGCGGCGAGTTGTGACAACGGGATCGACAGCAGCTCGCGCGCGAGCGTGTAGGTCTCGGTCTCGAGCTGCTCGAAAGGCACGGCCCGGTTGACGAGCCCGCAGGCCACCGCCTCCGTGCCCGACAGTGGCCGGCCGGTCAGCGCCAGTTCCTTGGCTTTCGCCAGTCCCAGCCGGTGCACCCACATGCCGGCGTGATGGCAGCCCCACATGCGCGAGTACGGTGTGCCGATGCGGGCATCCTCGCTCATCAGCACGATGTCCGCGCACAGCGCCATCTCCGAGCCGCCGCCGAGCGCCCAGCCGTGCACCATCGCGATCACGGGCTTCGGGCTGTGCCACAGGCTCATGAACTTCGGCACCCAGCCCGTCACCTGGTTGCACGTCATGATGAAATCCTTGCCGGCGTCCCATTGCCCGCGGCTGGTCAGGCCGGCGTCCCATTGATGGAATCCGCCGCTGAAGTTGAAGCCCGCACAGAATGCGCGGCCGGCACCGCGCAGGACGATGACCTTGACCTGCGGATCCCTGACGGCCAGCGCGACGGCCGCTTCGATTTCGTCGGTCATCGGCGGCACGATGGTGTTCAGATCGTCCGGGCGATTGAGCGTGACGGTGGCGATCCCGCCGTCCGTCGCATAGTCCACGGTTTCGAAATTCATCGGGGTGTGCTCTCGGGGTGATGATGTCGGCGCAATGCAGTCAAGGTTCGCGCACGCGGCCCAGCAGGCGCAACAAGTCCTCGTGCAGCTCGAACCATACCGTGTGATAGCTCGGCACGCGGGCGCCGCTCATGTAGTCGAGCTCACCATCGAGCACGCGATCGCACGCGCTCTCGAGCAGTGTCCGGTAGACGTCGAGTCTGGGCACGACGGCGGCGAATGCCGCGAGGATCGGCATCGCGCGATCATGCAGTGCACCGAGTTCATCGATGACGTGCGCGTCGTGGCTGGCGTCGCGGTGATCGTTCGGCACCAGACTGCCGCCGATCTCGAGCATTTGCCAGCGCGTCATCAGCGCGAGCAACTGACGGTTCACGATCTCGAACCGCGCGTAGCCACCGGCGAGATCGGCGTTCGCACGCAGATCGGCGCAGAGCCTCGGATAGGCCGCGTCCAGCCACGCGCGACCGTCCGGCGTCAGCATGCATTGCCCGCCGCCACTGGCGGCGAGACCCTCGGCGATGGCGCAGGTGAAGTACGCGTCGATCACGGTCGCCGACAGCGTCAGCAGGGCCGCGATCTCCGCGGCGTTGCCGGCCTTCTTGATCGCGAGCCCGTGCAAGGCGAGGAACAGCGGATCGTCGCGATTCGTGCTCGCCGCGCCGGCGGCCGGCTCGTTCGCCGCGCGGATGGCGTCGAGATCCGCGCGCGTGAGCTGTGCGCCGCGGCCTTCGATGTGCCGCGATCCGCGCTGCGCGAGGCGATAGAGTTCGTCGGCCAGCGGCGAGCCGCCGTGAGTCCGCAGCCAGGCGTCGTCGAGGTGGCGCCACGGCGTCGTGCACAGCGTCGGCGTGAACTCACGCGTCGCCGCGTTGTAGTCTTCCAGCGCCAGCTTGCCGCGCGTCGTCAGATACGGACCGCGCTTCGGTGCCAGCGAAGTCCAGCCCGCACGCGGGGGTCCACTGTGCCGCGTGTACGTCCCGTCGACGAGCACCGAGTATGGCACCGGCGTCCACATGTCGCCGGGCGCGTCGGCCCACTTGCTCATCCCGTACGGCGATCCCTGCTGCGCCGGCAGCGAGATGTGGCCGAGCAGTTCGGCGAGGAAATCGCGGCTGTATTCGTCGTTCAACAGCGGTTTGACGCGCTGTGCGCGCGCATCGATCGTGAACCAGTCGGCCGGATCGAACAGGCCCGCGACATGAAACAGATCCTTGGCGACCGCCGCATACATCATCGCGCCGGCGTCGATCATCTGATCGCGGGACCAGCCGGCCATGCGCTGCCACAGCGCGCGTGTCGTCCGGGTCAGGATCTGCCCCTCGTGATCGAGGAAGTCGGCGAGCGTCGCGGCATTGTCCATCGCCACCGGGACATCGCCGTCGGCCAGGAAGTCCGACGTATAGAGGCCGACGGCGACGACGTTGTCGTGATCGTAGGCGGGAGCCGCCTCGAAGCTCGCCCAGTCGTCGACGATGCTGAAGTGCGTGTCGCGCACGATCACCGGCAGCGTGAGGTTGTTGTGCGTGACGTCGGCCGCGATGTCGTCGAGCCACGGCAGATCGCATTCGCCGAGATCGGAGAAGCCGCGCACCAGCATTTCCTCGTGCGCTCGGCAACGGTAGGGGCCGTGATTCCAGATCCCGAGCCGCGATTCGCAATGGGCGAGCAGCGAGTACTGGTTGGCGGTTGCGAGGAAGCGCTTCAGTGCGCCGTGCAGTCGATCGCCGCGGCGCATGCCGATCGCGTCCGCCTCGTACACCTGCAGCGTGCGCTCCGGCAGGATCTGCGCGCGCAGATTGCAGTCCGACGGCAGGACGTGGGCGTGATTGCGGTGATACGAGAGGTTGAGCCGCTCGGCGAAGTCCGAGACATACAGCAGATCGTCGAGCGCATCGCTCGCGCGCAGCATGCCCCAACCGATCAGCACCTGGCGGCCGGCGAGGTAGAACTCCGGCAGGCACGACAGGCTGATGATGTTGCCCTTGGTGCCGCTTTCGCGTAGCCGATCGCCGATATCCTCGGCCCGCATGCGCGTTTCCAGTTTGCGCAGCAGGTCCGGGTAGCGATAGAAGGCCTGGAGGTAGGACACCACCATGTAGGCCGGCACCGGGAAGAGTTTCGATTCCTGGACGGTGCGCGTCGTGCAGTGGAGATACCAGGTGTCGGCGTTCTTGCGGATCCACGCGTTCAGACGCAGCAGATCGGCGTAGCCGGGCGTGTCGGGCCGGGTCGTCATCGCGTCAGTCCAGCACCCAGATGCGCGCGCGGCCCTGGGCCGGATCGTCACCATAGGGAATCTTCGATGCCACGCTGTATTCGACCTGCACGCGCGCGCCGTCGACGAGCCCGTGCAGCTCGGCCGCCATCAGGCACGGGATCTGGTATTCGCGGGTGAGGATGCCGAGGTGCGAGCGCACCGAGCCGCCCTTGCACACGACTGCCTTGAAGCCGGCGAGGATCGGCGCGGTCAGCGTGCCGCCGGAATCGTCGATGATCGCGACGGTGTCAGCGGGAACACCGTCGCGCAGCATCTCGAGCACCGTGTCGACGCGCGCGATGAAGCGTGCGACGCCGCTGACATCGGTCGCGGTGCGAAACACGTTGTCGCCACTGCCGACCACGACGCGCCCCTGCGTGTCGCGCGAGAGCGCTGCGACCGGTGCGTCGATGGGTGCGGCTTCGTATTTCTCCGGCGCTTCGGCGCGCGAGATCGCGGCCGACATCTGGAAGCGCAGCCCGCTGGCGAGCAGTTCGTCTTCGAGCGCCTGGAAATCGGCCGTCGTCAGTTCGAGCGCCGGATCCCACACGGCGTCTTCCCAGCATCTGCCGCTCGCGGCGAGGCGCATCTCCACGAGTTCGGCGATGCGTCGATGGTAGAACGCGACCGTGCGCGAACGCGGCGGTGCACCCCAGCGGAAGTCGCTCGATTTTTCCGGCATCTGTTCCTCCAGATCCGTCGCGCAAAACCCTGCCTATGCGGCGTTGCCCTGGCCGTGAGGTGCGGCATCCAGCGCCGCGGACCAGCCCGGCAGAAAACACTCTTCGACCCAGCGCGTATTGATCGCGTCGGCACGGAAATCGCCGTGGCCGATCAGCGCGCGCTGAAAAGCCGCCGTGGTGTCGATGCCTTCGACGCGGACACGGCCGAGCGCGCGATGCATGCGCGTCACGGCTGCGTCGCGATCCGCTCCCCAGCACACGAGTTTGGCGACCATCGAATCGTAGTCGGCGCCGACCGTATAGCCGTCGTGACAGTGAGTATCGATGCGGATGCCATCGCCCTGCGGCATCGTCCAGCGCCGGATCGTGCCCGGCGACGGCAGAAACCCCGCAGCCGGCTGCTCGGCATTCAAACGGCACTCGATGGCATGCCCATGCAGCACGATCCGATCCTGGGTACGCGACAGCGGATGACCGGCGGCGATGCGCAACTGTTCGCGCACGATGTCGACGCCGGTGATCGATTCGGTGACCGGGTGCTCGACCTGCACACGCGTGTTGATCTCGAGAAAGGCGAAATCCTCGCGATCGAGATCGACGAGGAATTCCATGGTGCCGGCATTGAC
>JADZCB010000224.1 GCA_020851775.1 Gammaproteobacteria bacterium | reverse complement strand
CGCGCCCCTTCGTCGGCGAACAGCAGCGCCGTCGCGCGTCCCATGCCGCTTTGCGCGCCTGTCACGATGGCGACACGGTCGGCGATCGAACGACTCAATTTCGTGTTGCGTGGCATCATCGGATCTCGCTGCTGTGGCCGGCCATGCGGGCATTATGGATCACGGGTCGTGACCCGCCGCAAGGCTGGGTTTCGCGCGGATGACCTGCTTATACTCGGGCCACGTCTGTCGGGGCCGCCCTGTCTCGCGTGGGGCTTTCTCGATCCTCTACGCCGCGTAACGAGGAACCTGTGATGAGCGAACCGATGCTGGCCGGCCTGCGCATACTGGATCTGTCGCGGGCGCTCGCCGGACCCGCCTGCACGCGGATGCTGGTCGAAATGGGCGCGGACGTGATCAAGATCGAACCGGCGCCCGATGGCGAGATGACGCGCTTCGTCGCGAAGTTCCGCGGCGGCGAGCGCAGCCTCTATTACATCCAGCAGAACCGCGGCAAGAAGAGCGTCTGCATCGATCTGCGCAAGCCCGAAGGCCTCGACATCGTCAAGGATCTGGTGCGACACGTCGATGTGGTCGTCGAGAATTTCAAGCCCGGCGTCATCCGCGACATGGGGCTCGGCTTCGACGAACTGCGCGCACTGAAACCCGACATCATCCTGTGCTCGATTTCAGCGCTCGGCCAGAGCGGGCCGTTGGCCGGCAAGCCCGGTTACGACTACATCGCGCAGGCCTATGCCGGTGTGACGTCGATGATCGGCGAGTCCGATCAGCCCCCTTATCTGCCGCTGCTCGGTCTCGGCGACGTCAACACCGGCGTGCACGCGGCGCTCGCGATTCTCGCGGCCCTGCGTCATCGCGATCGCACGGGTCGCGGGCAGCATCTCGACATCGGCCTGCTCGACGTCTACTACCACTGCCACGAAGTCAACGTGACGATGTACAGCGGCTCGCACGGTCAGCTCGAGCCGACGCGTACCGGCCGACATCTGACTTACGTGTGCCCGGCCGGCGTGTTTCGCGCGAGCGAGGGCCGCGACGTCACGATCATGGCGTTCCTGCATCACTGGCGGGATCTGTGCAAGGCGATGGGCCGCGAGGACCTCAGCGCCGATCCGGATCTGGACACCGACGCAAAGCGCCTGATCCGGCGAGACGAACTGGTTGCGTTGATCGAAGCCTGGCTGCAGTCGATGCCGACGGCGGCGGAAGCGATCCGTGTTCTCGAAGCGCATGGCGTGCCGTGCGCGCCGGTGCTCTCGGTCGCGGAAACGACACGTGAACCTCATCTGCGCGCGCGCGGGACGGTGCGGGAAATCACCGATCGGCTCGTCGGTAGTTTCGACGCCCCGGGGTTTCCGCTGCGCTTCAGCGAGTTTCCCGAGCCGCTGCCACTCGAAGCGCCGCTGCTTGGCGAGCACAACGCCGACGTGCTGAGCGGCGTGCTCGGCTTCAGCGGTGAGGACATTGAACGGCTGCGTGCGCGCGGCGTACTGGTCGAGAAGCAGAGCTGATCGCCCGGCTGTCGCCGGGCGCTGTCCGATCTGGCGTCGCCATGGACGCGCGACGGCACACGACACATTTCGACGTCGCCACGACGTGCACCGCGCGCCTGATGCGCCCGGTTCGATGGCACGCGCGGTGGCGGTGCGATCATCTACAACAAGACAGGAGAGGGGAGTTACCTACATGTATCGAAAGCTTGCAGGCTTCGCATTGCTCATCACGGCGACGACGGTCACCGCGGCGGCCGGTGAGCCGGATGGCGCGGCCGTCTACGACCAGCATTGCGCGACCTGTCACGAGGGTGGCGCGGCACGCGCGCCGAATGCCGAGACGCTGCGCGCGATGGAACCTGTCGCCGTCGTGCGTGCACTCGAGACCGGCGTGATGCGCGTCGTCGGCACGTTCGCGCTGAGCGGCCCGCAGCGCGTCGCCGTCGCCGAATATGTGACGGGCAAACCGTATGATGCGAACTGGCAACCGACGATCACCAATCGCTGTGCGCCCACGACCTGGCCGACGTCCGCCGATCCTTACGCCGCGCCGCACTGGAACGGCTGGGGTGTCGATCCTCAGAACACGCGCTTCCAGCCGGCTGCGATGGCGGGCCTCGACAAGGCTGGCGTCGCGCAGCTCGAACTCGCGTGGGCCTTCGCGTTTCCCGGCGAGACGCTCGCCGAAGCACCGCCGACGATCGTCGACGGCCGGCTGTTCGTCGGCAGCCGCAGCGGCACGGTGTATGCCCTCGATGCGAAGACCGGCTGCACGCACTGGACCTTCCAGGCCGGCTCGGCCGTCAAGGGCGCGATCCTCGTCGCGACCGTGCACGACGGCGAGACACCGACCGCCTTCTTCGGCGACATCGGCGGTCGCGCGTATGCCGTCGATGCAGTGACCGGCGCGCAGCGC
Organism: Gammaproteobacteria bacterium; assembly: GCA_020851775.1. Taxonomy (GTDB): domain Bacteria; phylum Pseudomonadota; class Gammaproteobacteria. The sequence goes on along the minus strand of JADZCB010000224.1, from coordinate 1,156 downwards.
TGGGCGATCGTCGCCGACGATCATCCGGCGGCGCGTTTGACGGGCGGCTTTCAAATCGCCGATGGGAACCTGCTGGTCCCGGTGTCGTCGCTCGAGGAAGGGCTCGCAGCCGATCCGGCCTATGTCTGCTGCACGTTCCGCGGCGCCGTCGTCGCGCTCGATCCGGCGACCGGCGCGCAGCGCTGGAAGCGGCATTCGATCGAACCGGCGCCGAGCGAACAGGTCGACGCCAAGAGCGGCCGCAAGCGCTTCGGTCCGAACGGCGGTGCGATCTGGGCTGCGCCGACCATCGATCCCAGGCTGCCGCTGCTCTACGTTGCGACCGGCGACAACTATTCGCACCCGGCAACCGCCACGAGCGACGCGATCCTCGCGATGTCGCGGAGCGATGGCACGGTCGCCTGGAGCTATCAGGGTCTCGCCGGCGACGCCTGGAACGTCGCCTGCAGTCTGCCCGACAAGTCGAACTGCCCCGACGATGAAGGTCCCGATCACGACATGGGATCCGCACCGATCCTCGTCGACCTCGGCAACGGACAGCGTGTGCTGCTGGGTGGACAGAAGACCGGGGTGATGCATGCGCTCGATCCCGATCGCGGTGGTGCCGTGCTGTGGAAGACGCGCGTCGGCAAGGGCGGCATCCTCGGTGGCATCGAGTGGGGATCGGCGACCGATGGCGAAACGATCTACGTCGCGGTCTCCGACGCACGCTGGGCCGAGGGCCGGTTTTTCGGTGACAAGGTCGCGCTGGATCCCGTGCACGGCGGTGGCCTGTTCGCATTGAACGTCGCCGACGGCAAGGTGCGCTGGCAGGCGGCACCGGGGTCGTGCGCCGGTCGTGAACGCTGCAGCCCGGCCCAGTCTGCCGCGGTGACGGCGATTCCGGGTGTCGTGTTCTCCGGTGCGATGAGCGGCGTCATGCGCGCGTTCGATACGGTGGACGGCAAAGTGCTCTGGGAATACGACAGCGTTCGCGACTACGACACCGTCAACGGTGTGGCCGGTCGCGGTGGTGCGATCGATCAGTCCGGCGTCGTCGTCGTCGACGGCATCGTCTACATGAACTCGGGTTATGCGAACTGGGGCGGCCACCCCGGCAACGTGCTGCTCGCGTTCGCGCCGAAGAAGTAAAGACTCGTCGCCCCGTAGTCCGGGT
>JADZCB010000223.1 GCA_020851775.1 Gammaproteobacteria bacterium | reverse complement strand
GCGGCACGGACCTCGTGGAGGCGTACTTGCAGGGTCTCGCGCAGGAAGTCAGTTTCGAGGCATTGCCGAAGTTCGAAATCACGAGTACGCAGGCGGATGAAACGTGAAAGTCCATTGCCAAATGCCATACGAAGGATCTTCTCCAAATCGGAGTGAATCGGCCGCGCGGATCGAACACGAGCGAGTTCGATACGACTAAGCTGCGCCGGTGATACCTGGAAAGTGATGCAGACATGATCGCAACGACTGACTCAGCCCGTCGCTACGCGGACTGTGCCACGGCACCTGATCCGGGCATATGGAACTGGCTCGGCGCCGCACTGGACGGAGCCGGTCCGGCCGCAAGACTCGCCGTGTTGAAGGCGGAGCCGGTGGTGAGGGCCGCAAGGCCCTGCACGCGACCGTCACGGGGACGCTTCGCCGGTGTATCGGCCTTGCGCGTGAAGCTGGGCGCCCTGCCGATGTGGCGGAGCACCGCGTCGCCCGACAACGACATGGCAGGCGTCGGTGATCTATTGCAGAGCGCCGCCGGCTACGTGCTCGCACCGCGAGTCCATGGCCGCGTCGACCGCGTCGCCTGTGTGATTCCGCCCAATGCCTGGCTGAATCTCGGGTTCGCACACGAACTGCGTGCGCTGGCCGCCAAACTGGGCAGGCACCGGGGCGCCATCGGTTTCGAAGTGCCGTTCGATCTGCTGAGCCGTGCCGGTTCGACTGTCACCGACGTATGCGAGGACGCCGGCTTCGCCGGTGCACCACTCTGGATTTCACTCGACACGGCGTCGCTGCCGTTGATTCGCGAGCTCGAAGCGTATCGGCCCGCCGCGCTCGTCGCACCCGACGATCTGGTGACGGCAGCGCCGCGGGCGCTGGCGCGGGAACTCGGGTACTACCTCGGCCTCGCGCAAGCCTGCGGCAGCGATCTGCTGGTACCGAATCTGACTTGCGACCTGGTGCCGGGCAGGATGAAAGACGATGAACGTCTTCTCTTGTGTGGTTCGCGCGCGTTGTTCACCGTCGACGTCGTCGGCGCCTAGTGGAACATGGAGGGTTTCCCCCAGCGCAAATAGTTGCACGGTGGTTTCGGGGGAGAAATGCTGATTTTGACGAGACGGATCGGTGAATCGCTGAGGATCGGCGACGACATCACGGTGATGGTGGTCGGCGTAGGGGGCAATCAAATCCGACTCGGCATCGCCGCGCCCAAGCATGTCGCGGTCCACCGTGAAGAAATCTATCTGCGCATCCAACAGGAGAACGCCGGCCAGGCAGTCGAACCCGGCGGCGTCGCAGTCGTCGATGACATGCGTCGTCCGGAATTCAACGACTGAACATCCGGTACGCAACGCGGGCTGGCACGCCGCCATCGGCATTCGCATGCGCCGACCCGTAACACCGGATCGGCCGCACCGGCGCCTCACTCGCTACGACGCACGAAGCGCGCGATGTTCGCGCGCAGCCGCGCGTCGAACGGCACTGCGCGGCGGCTGTCGAGAGACATCTGCACGACGGTGATCCGGGCGCGGGCGCGCAGTTCGTCGCTGCCCCACGCTTCGCCTTCGAAGCTCAACGAACTGTTGCCGAGGCGGATCGGTTCGAGCTGGAAGCGCACGACGTCACCGAGGCGGCTCTGACTCAGGAACTCGCAGTCGGCCCGCACTGCGGGCACGCCGAGCCGTGCGCTGCGGATGTATTCACCGTAATTGGTGTCGAGTGCTTCGTTGAACCAGTCTTCCATCAGTTCGTGGAACAGCACGAAATATTGCGGGTAGAAGATGATCGCGGCGGGATCACAGTGATTGAAGCGGATGAGCCGATCACGTGCGAACCACATCGGTGTTCTCCTCAACGAACGGTGTGTTGGCCGGCGACGAGCAGCGCGAGGCAGTCCGGACAGTAGCAGCCCGCGTCGCCGACGAAGCGGGCCGGGTCGAGCGGGGGAAGCTGCTGACACCAGCATGCGTCCATCCGCGCGCCGCAGCCGAAGGTTCTGCCGCAGCGGGTGCAGCGTGTCGGTGTCGGCGCGTCTTCGCGCGGCGCGTCGTTCATGCCGGCGGCAGACGACCGAAATCCTCGACCATGAAGCTCGCTTCGGCGTTCGCGACGGTACTGCCGTCGTCGACACGTTCGGCGCTCGCTTCGAGCTGCATCAGCCGGCCTTTGCGCTGCTTGAGCCGGCAGCTCAACGCGATCTCGGTGCCGACCGGCAGCGGTTGCCGGTAGCGGATTTCGCATTTCGCGGTGAATGCACGCGCACCCTGCAGGAACAGCCAGTTCGCCATCACGTCGTCGAGCACGCTGAACACGATGCCACCGTGGGTGACGCGATCGAAGCCCGCGTGGTGTTCGCCCGGCGTGAAACGGCCGCGGCAGGTGTCGCCGTCCATCGCGAACGCGACGCGCAGGCCGATGGGATTGTGCGGGCCGCAGACGAAGCAGTCGTTGGCGTCGCCGCGGCCGCGGATCTCCGGGTTCGTGCTCACGTCATGTCCTCGTAACGGTTCGGCAGATCGAGATTGACCTCGTTGGGAATGCCCGGCAGACGCACGCTGTGGGCATCGATCTCGATGGCGTTCTCGTCGACGAGATCGTCGCCGAAGCGGTAGATCGTCTGCATCGGCCCGCGACAGCAGGCTTCATCCCACGCGGTCGCCGCCGCGCGCGTCGTCTCGAGCCGGTCACGCCATGCCGTCATCGCCTGCACGCCGTGACGTTTCTCGATCATGCGCAGCGCGACGGCGGGTGAGAGCACCGCGCCGGTCGCGTTGTTGCCGCCGAAGCCTTTCGAATTCAGGAAGGCCACTTCCGCGCGATCGCCGAGTTCGACGTCCTTCAGCACGATGTCGAGCCGTTCGCGATGCACGTCCGCGGCGATCTCCTGGGTGGTCTTGATGCCGGGCAGGATGCCGTCGTGAAACACGCCGAGCGTGTTGACGAGTTGATCGGCGCTCGCCGGCGCGAGCGAGTGGCCGACGAACGCCTTGATCGCGGTGACGGGCCAGTCGTGGATGCCGAAGGCCTTCGCGACCTCGTCGAAGATGCGCGATTCGGTGACGCGGTTCTGCGGTGTGCTCGAACCGTGGGCCTGCACGAAGCTGCGCGTGCGCACGGCGTCGTTACCGAGCAGGCTGCGCGCGGCGGCCACCGCCTTGGCGAGCGTGATGTAGTTGCCGGGACCGGGTGAAGAGATCGATTTCTTGTAGCCGTCGGCGTTGACGAACACATCCGGCACGGCGCCGTAGATGTCCGCGCCGAGTTCGAGCGCGAGCGCGTCGTCGCACAATACGAAGTACTGGCCGGACTCGCCGAGCACGAAACCGCAGTTCTCGCCGAACGGCCGGCTGGCGCGGCGATAGTCCGCCGTACCGCCGTCGAGCCGCGCGAGCCCGTCGTCGGTCGCCAGCGCGCTCATCGCGTAATAGCCCTCGATCACTTCGGGCACGAGCGGCGCTTCGGCGTTGCCGACGACGGCGAGGCGGCGACGCCCTGACTGGATGTCCTCGACCGCGAGCCGCAGGTTGTACAGAAAGCTGGCGCAGGCGCCCGCGATCGCGCCGGTACAGCCGACATTGCCGAGTACGTAGGCGTTGACGAAATCGGCGGGCATCGTATTGAGGCCGAGCGGCAACTGTTTCGAACTCACGCGGCCGCCGCGCAATCTCGCCTGCAGCATGCCGCCCGTGCCGTGCTGATCGAGCTGGGCCATCGCGCTCGCGGCGTAGACCGAAATTGCATCGGGCGGCAGCTTGCCGATCAGCGTGCGCCAGTCGATGCCGACGGACTTCACCGCATCGGACGCCGCGACGATCGTCATCTGCAGGCCGCGCGGGTGGAAGCGCGAAGCATACAGCGCGGCCGGTTCGAAACCGGTCGGCAACTGGCCGGCGGACTGCACTGCCAGTCGGCGGTGGGATTCGATGCGCAGATCGGTGGGCGCGGAGATTTCGATGCGCGTGCGCCCGTCGGCGTTGCCGAGCACGCGCCAGCCGGCGGGCAGCGGCTCGGGCAGTTCACTACTGCGGGTGGTGACGACGACCGGTGCGTCGCCGTCCGGACCGAGATCGAAATTGAGTTGCACGGACATGCGATCGGCGTCGAAGTACTGCCGTTCGAGACGCCGGATCAGCGTGTGATCGAGGATGTGCTGACGAAAGCGGGTGCCGATCTCGGCCTCGGTCAGGCGCGTACCGTCGGGCGTCACGTGACCGCTGCCGTCGTGCGTGACGAGACCCATCATCGCCGCCAGTGCGCGCAGTGTCCGGGCCTGGACGGCAGCCGGCAGGCTGTCGAGCACGGTGCGCCGATAAGCATGGAAGCCGGAGGAGCGACCGGCCGCGCCGATGCCGCCGAAGCCGATGATCACAGGCAAGGGGGTCATGCGGGCCTCGCTGCAGCCGTTTGAATTCCGGGCAGTTTAAGTCGCGACGTCAGGATTTGACGCGGCATTCACGTCAAAGCATTGGCCATTTGCGACAGCTTGCGTACAGTCGCGTCAGCGTCCGACCTGGGTTCCTGCATGCGGCTCGCCTTCGTCCTGACCGATCAGATGCTCGCCGCGAGCAGCCTCCTGCCGATCGAGATGTGGCGCGCGGCGGCGGAAACCGAAGCGGGGCGCTCGGGACACGCGCGTGAGGTCGCGATCGTCACCGTGTCGGCGACGGGCCGACCCGTCGCGACGCAGGCCGGGATCGATCTCACCCCGCAGGCGGCAGTCGTGGACGCCGGCGACTTCGACGTCGTCTATCTGCCCGCGTTGTGGCGCAACCCGCGCAAACAGGTGCTCCGGCATCGCGATCTGCTGCCGTGGCTGTCGCGCCAGGCCGTGGGCGGCGCGACAATCGCGGCCGTCGGCACGGGTTGCTGTTTTCTCGCCGAAGCGGGCCTGCTCGACGACAAGGCGGCGACGACACACTGGCACTACTTCGATCGCTTCGCGCGCGACTATCCGAACGTGCGGCTCAAGCGGCAGTACTTCATCACCCAGGCCGGCAGGCTGTACTGCGCGGGCAGCGTCAATGCGCTCGCCGACGTGACGGTGCATCTGATCGAGCAGTTCTTCGGCCGCGAAGTCGCGAGCCATGTCGAACGTAATTTTTCACACGAGATCCGGCGGCCCTACGACGAATACCGCTATCTCGAAGGCGATCAGCACCAGCACGCCGATGAGGCCGTCATCGGCGTGCAATGGCGCATGCAACGCGAACTCGCCCGACCACTGCGCATGGCCGATCTCGCACGCGAAGCGGGCATGAGCCCGCGCACGCTCGACCGCCGCTTCCGCGAAGCGACCGGGCTCTCGCCGCTCGCCTATCTGCAGATCCTGCGCATTGCGGCTGCGAAAGAGATGCTCGAAGCGACCAACCTCACCGTCGCCGAAGTCGCGTTCCGCGTCGGTTATCAGGATCAGGGCCACTTCGCCCGCGTCTTCACCCGCACCATGACCGTGCCGCCGGCCGAGTACCGGCGTACGGTGCGAGCAAAGATGTTCTCGTTGCGGGAGTGAAGGTTCGGTAGCCAACGAAGAACCCGCACACTGCCCGTTTGGATTACCATGACGCGCCTACAAAGGAGGGCACTGCATGAGCGGACCGCGTTATCTCGGTTTCGACACCTTGAGTCTGCATGCCGGCCAGCGACCCGATCCGGCGACGGGCAGTCGCGCGACGCCGATCTATCAGACCACTTCATTCGTCTTCGACGATGCGGCGCGGGCGGCGGGACTGTTCTCGGTGGCGCGCGCGGGGTACGTGTATTCGCGCATCGCGAACCCGACGGTCAGTGTGCTCGAGGAGCGCCTCGCCGCGCTCGATGGCGGCGTCGGTGCGGTCGCGACGGCGAGTGGCATGGCCGCGATCCACGTCGCGATTGCGACGCTCGTCGGCGCCGGTTCGCACATCGTGTCGTCGCGTGCGCTGTATGGCGGCACGCACAATCTCTTCGCGTACACGCTGCCGCGTTTCGGTGTCGAGACGAGTTTCGTCGATCCGCGCGATCCGGCGGCGTTCGCGGCCGCCATCAAACCGAACACGCGACTGCTCTATGCCGAGACGGTCGGCAATCCGCGCGGTGAAGTGCTCGACATCGAACGCGTCGCCGGCATTGCGCACGCCGCCGGCCTGCCGTTGATCATCGACGCGACGTTGACGACGCCGGCGCTGATGAAGCCCATCGAAGTCGGCGCCGACATCGTCGTGCACTCGCTGACGAAGTTCATCGGTGGCCATGGCATCGCGATCGGTGGCGCGGTCGTCGACGGCGGACGCTTCGACTGGGAAGCCTCCGGCCGCTTTCCGCAGATCACGGCGCGCGACAGCGGGCTCAACGAACTCGATTTCGCCGAGGATTTCGGTCCTTCCGCCTACATCATGCGCGTGCGGCTCGAAGGGCTGCGCGATTTCGGCGCGAGCCTGTCGCCGCACAACGCGTTTCACCTGCTGCAGGGACTCGAGACGCTGCCGTTGCGCATGCGCCGGCATTGCGACAACGCGCAGGCGATCGCGAGCTGGCTCGCGACGCAGCCGGCGGTCGAGCAGGTGACGCACGCGGGCCTGCCCGATCATCCCGATTACGCACTCGCGCAACGCCTGATGCCACAGGGCTGTGGCGCGGTGTTCAGCTTCGTGCTGAAGGGCGGGCGTGCCGCAGGCCGCAAGTTCATCGACGCCCTCCAGGTCTTCTCGCATCTCGCGAACGTCGGCGATGCAAAGTCGCTGGTGATCCACCCGGCGAGCACCACGCACGCACGTCTCGACGCCGCGGCGCTGGCGCGCGCCGGGATTTCCGAGGGACTGGTGCGACTGTCGATCGGCCTCGAGGATCCGCAGGATCTGATCGACGATCTCGCCCGTGCGCTCAACGTGTCGCAGAAGTAGGCCGCCGTCATGGAAATCGTCTATCAGGACCAGACCACTTACGTACAAACCGCCGGCTGTGTGCTCGATCCCGCCAGGCCGACCGTCTGCTTCGTGCACGGCGCCGGCATGGATCACGCCGTATGGACGCTGTTCGTGCGGCATTTCGCGCGCAACGGCTACAACGCGATCGCGCCCGACCTGCGCGGTCACGGCCGCTCCGCCGGCGCGCCGCTGACGACCATCGAGGCCTGCGCGCAATGGCTGCTCGGCTTGTTCGATGCGCTGGGGCTCGGCACCGTTGCCGTCGCGGGACACAGCATGGGCTCGCTCGTCACGTTGCAGGCCGCGGCCGACGGCGCGGAACGCGTGCGTGCGATCGCGCTGCTCGGCTTCGGCTACCCGATGGCGGTCGGCGCGCCGCTGCTCGACGCCGCGCGTGCGAACGATCACGCGGCGGTCGACATGATGACGATCTGGGGCCACGATTTCGGCGCGCAGATCGGTGGTCACCAGGTGCCCGGCCTGTCGATCACGAATGTCACGAAGCGCCGGCTCGAGGCGGCACGACCGGGCGTGATCCATGCGGATTTGAATGCCTGCCATACCTATACCGGCGGCGAGGCGGCCGCGGCGAAAATCCAGTGCCCCGTGACGTTGATTCTCGGCGATCGCGATCGCATGACGCCGGTACGTGGCGCGCGCGAATTCGCAGCGCGGTTCACGCAGGCGCGCGTGGAGATGATCGCCGGCTGCGGCCACGGCATGATGGAAGAGAAGCCGGAGCAGACACACCAGGCGTTGGTGAAAGCCCTCGCTTCGTAAGCCGGGCGTAGCGTCAGCAGCTTCGTAGCCCGGGTGTAGCGCGGAGCGCGTAACCCGGGAACTTCGAAGGCGTTTGAGTGCGGTGAAAATGCCGGGTTTCGCTACCATGCACCTCGGGCTACGAAACGACTACCGCCCCGGCTTGATCCCCATCGCCGAATGATCGTCGAGGCGGGTCATCAGCAGGTGGACGCCGTGCGCGGCGAGATATTCGTCGATCGCCTTCTTCTGGCCGAGCCAGCGGAAGTAGTCGTCGATCAGAAACACGCCGCCGGGTGAAAGCTTCGGCCAGAGAAATTGCATCTCGGCCTTCGTCGACTCGTACAGATTCGTATCCAGGCGCAGCAG
>JADZCB010000222.1 GCA_020851775.1 Gammaproteobacteria bacterium | reverse complement strand
GCGCGCGCGAACCAGGACAAAGTGCCGCTGCTCGGCGACATTCCGCTGGTCGGCAATCTGTTCAAGAACAGCCGGCGCAGCAGCAACAAGACGAACCTGATGGTGTTCCTGCGGCCGCAGATCGTGCGCGATCGGGCGCGCGCCGCCGCGCTGACGGGCACGCGCTACGAGGACATCCGCGCGAAGCAGCAACACCAGAACTCGACCCAGACCGAAATCCTGCTGCCGCAACGCGGCCCGGTGCTGCCCGGCATCGTCGAATGAACGTGCCTTTCGCCTTCGCCAAGCGGCACGGCGTCTTGCTGGAGACGGATGCGCAGGGCGAAGCGACCGTCGTCTACACCGCAGCGACCCCGCTGGTGATCCTGCAGGAACTGCAGCGCGCGATCGGCGACCGGCTCCGCTTCGAGCGCTATGCCGGCAACGACTTCGAGCGCCGCATCCAGCTCGCCTACGAGCGCGATGCGTCGCGCGCGGACGACGTACTCGCCGATCTCGGCGGCGCCGTCGATCTCGCGGCGCTCGCGCACGAACTCGAGGAACCGACCGATCTGCTGGAGAGTGCCGACGACGCGCCGATCATCCGCCTGCTGAACGGTCTGCTCGGCCAGGCCGTCATCGAGGGGGCATCCGACATCCACATCGAACCGTTCGAACAGCGCCTCGCGATCCGCCTGCGCGTCGATGGCGTGATGCGTGAAATCATGCAGCCGTCGGTCGCCATCGCCCCGCTCGTCGTCTCGCGCATCAAGATCATGGCGAAGCTCGACATCGCGGAAAAACGCCTGCCGCAGGACGGCCGCATTTCGCTGAAGGTCGCGAACCGGCCGGTCGACGTGCGTGTATCGACGATCCCCTCCGGCCACGGCGAGCGTGTGGTCCTGCGCCTGCTCGACAAGCAGGCCGGACGCCTGCGGCTCGAGCAGATCGGCATGGACGCACAGACGACCGCACGTCTCGACGATCTGATCCATCGCCCGCACGGCATCTTTCTCGTCACCGGCCCGACCGGATCGGGCAAGACGACGACCCTCTATGCGGCGCTGTCGCGGCTGAACGACCGCAGCCGCAACATCATGACCGTCGAGGATCCAATCGAGTATCTGATCGACGGCATCGCGCAGACCCAGGTCAACATGAAGGTCGACATGACGTTTGCGCGCGGGCTGCGCGCGATCCTGCGTCAGGATCCGGACATCGTGATGGTCGGGGAGATCCGTGATCTCGAAACCGCGCAGATCGCGATCCAGGCGAGCCTGACCGGCCATCTCGTGCTGTCGACCCTGCACACGAACACCGCGATCGGCGCGATCACGCGGCTGCGGGACATGGGGACCGAGCCGTTCCTGCTGTCGTCGAGCGTGATCGGCGTGCTCGCCCAGCGTCTCGTGCGCAGCCTGTGCCGCGAGTGCATGCGGCCACGCGCACTCGATGCGACGACGCGTGAATGGCTGGGGTCGGGCGCAGGAGACGACGCAACGGTGTTCGAAGCCGTCGGCTGCGACGCATGCAAGCGGATGGGCTATCGCGGGCGCACGGCGATTTACGAATTGATCATCGTCGACGACACGCTGCGCCGGCTGATCCACGACGGCGCCGCGGAGCAGGATCTCGAGGCCCACGCACGCCTGCATGCGCCGAGCCTCGGCGACGTCGGCCGTCGTGCCGTGCTCGCCGGCGTCACGACGCCGGAAGAGCTACTGCGCGTGACGCAGTTGGCGTGAACGCCCGGGCCTGGTGACCTCCTGCTCTCACTGATGGCCGCCTACGAATACACTGCACTCGAAGCGAGCGGCCGCCGGACGCGTGGACTGACCGAGGCGGACTCCGAACGTCACGCACGACGCCTGCTGCGCGACAAGGGCCTCACACCGCTGACGGTGCAGGCGACATCGTCGCGCACGACCGGCGGCACGACGCCTACGGCCGGTGCCCGCACGAAACTCTCGCCGACGCAGGTCGTGCTGTTCACCCGTCTGCTCGGTGCACTGCTCGAATCGGGCCTGCCACTCGATGACGCGCTGTCGGCGATCGCCAAACAGAGCGCAGATGCGACGCTGCGCCGCGTGGTCCTCGACGTGCGCTCGCGCGTGCTCGAAGGTCAAAGCCTGTCCGCTGCGGTCAGCCAGTTTCCGCGGGCATTTCCCGAGGTCTACCGCGCGACCGTCGGCGCCGGCGAGCAGACGCGACTGCTGCCGCTCGTGCTGCAGCGGGTCGCCGATTATCTCGAGCGACGACAGGAGATCCAGCAGAAAGTCCGGCTCGCGCTGATCTATCCCGCGGTGCTGACCGTGGTGTCCGTCACCGTCGTCGTCGGCCTGCTCGTCTTCGTCGTGCCCGAAATCGTGAAGGTCTTCGAGCACAGTGCGCAACGCCTGCCCGCGATCACGCTGGCGCTGCTCGCCAGCAGCGGGTTCCTGCAGGAATATGGGCTGCTTCTGCTCACCGGCGCGCTCGTGCCCTACGTCGCGTTCCAGGCGCTGCTGCGCCGACCCGGCATGCGTCGCGCGTGGCACCGTGCGCTATTGAAACTCCCCGTCGTCGGTGCGTTCCAGCGCGAGAACGATGCCGGCCGTTTCGCGCGCACGCTCGGCATCCTGTTGAACAGCGGGCTCGACATGCTCGATGCCTTTCGCATCGCCGAGCAGTCCGTCGTCAATCTCGCGTTACGCGAAGCCCTCGGCGACGCCGCGACGCGCGTGCGAGAAGGGGAGGCCCTCGCCACCGCCCTCTCCCGCGTACCGCACCTGCCGCCGCTGCTCGTACACCTCGTCGCCAGCGGCGAGAGCGCGGGCGAATTGCCGCGCATGCTCGAAACCGCCGCGAATGCCAGCGATCGCGCCGTACAGTTGCGACTCGCGATCGGGCTCAACCTGCTCGAACCCGCGCTGATTCTGACGATGGGCCTCGTCGTTCTCCTGATCGTCCTCGCCATCCTGCTGCCGATCTTCGAGATGAATCAGTTGGTGTGAAATCGGGATCGTCGAGCCGCCGCAGGCCGCCGACGATCCCGGGTTGCGCGCTGCGCTCCACCCGAGCCACGAAACGTGGTACGCGTGGCCGCGCAAGTCCATTGCTCAGAACGACAGCGACAAATCGACATCGACGACGCCGGGCGCGTCCGCGCGATCGAGGCGGATGTGATCGACGGTCGCACCGTAGCGG
>JADZCB010000221.1 GCA_020851775.1 Gammaproteobacteria bacterium | reverse complement strand
CAGAAGGTGGTATGGAAGGCATCCGACGTGCACCCGCTCGGCTACCCGACGGTCGAGGCGATCGTGCGCATGGGAAAGAAGCTCGAGCAGCAGACCAACGGCCGCATCTCGATCCAGATGTTCCCGCTGATGCAGCTCGGCGGCGAGAAGGAGATGATCGAGCAGGCGCAGGTCGGCGCGCTGCAGATCGCGCGCATCTCGGTCGGCGCGATGGGGCCGGTCGTCGACGACCTCAACGTGTTCAACCTGCCGTTCATCTTCCGCGACGAGGCGCACATGCGGAAGGTCATCGACGGTCCGATCGGGCAGGAGCTTCTCGAGCGCGTGACCAGCTCGCCGCAATCGCGCCTCGTCGTGCTGGGCTGGATGGACGCCGGCACGCGCAACGTCTACGCGAACAAGCCGGTGACCAGGCCGGAGGACCTGAAGGGCCTGAAGATCCGCATGATGGGCAATCCCATCTTCGTCGAGACGATGAACGCCATGGGCGGCAACGGCATCTCGATGGGCTTCAACGAGCTCTTCTCGGCGCTGCAGACGGGCGTGGTCGACGGCGCCGAGAACAACCCGCCGACGCTGCTCGCGCAGAACCACTACACGGTGAGGAAGGTGTACAGCCTGACCGGGCACCTCATCATCCCCGAGATCTTCGTGTTCAGCCGGCGCACCTGGGATACGCTGTCGAAGGAAGACCAGGCGCTGCTGCGCAAGCTCTCGCGCGAAGCGCAGCTCGAGCAGCGCAAGCTCTGGGACGACTACGTGGCGGACGCCGAGAAGAAGCTGCAGGCTGCCGGCGTGCAGTTCGTCAAGGCCGACAAGGGCGCGTTCTACAAGGCGACGCAGTCGGTGCGCGACAAGTACGGCTCCAAGTACGCGGCGCTGCTGAAGCGCATCGAAGACACGAAGTAGCCGCTGCCGTCGAACCGGGGCACGCGGGCCGTGAAGGTGCGCGTGCCCCTTTTTTTCCCGCGACGACGATCAGCCGCGCGAACCACGTCCTGACCGCAGCGGGGTGCCGCCGATGGATGCGAAGCAACGCTACCAAGCCTCGATGGAGGCGCTCTACGCCGGCTGCATCACGCTGTCCGGCGCCGCGCTGGTCGGCATCACGCTGATCATTCCGCTCGGCGTGTTCATGCGCTACGTCCTGAACCGCCCGCTGTCGTGGCCCGAGCCCGCCTCGGTCATCATGATGGTGGTGTTCTCGTTCATCGGCGGCGCCGCGGTCTACCGGGCGAACGTGCACATCGCCGTCGAGGCGCTGCAGAAGGCCGTGAAGCCGTCGGCGCGCCGCCTGATGCGGCACGGCGTGAACGCGTGCATGGCGGTCATCGCGCTGTTCATGCTGGGATACGGCGTGCACCTGTGCATCGTCGTGCAGAACTCGACCATCGCCGAGTTCCCCTGGCTCTCGGTCGCGTACGTCTACATGCCGATCCCGATCGCGGGACTGCTCACGCTGCTGTTCCTCATCGAGCGCCTGTGGGTCGGCGATCCGCCACGGACGTCGATCATGTACCGCGACCAGGCGACCGAGCTCGAGTAACCGATGGACGTCCTCGTCCTGCTGGGCTCGTTCGCCGTGCTGTGCGCGCTTGGCCTGCCGGTCGCCTACGCGCTCGGCCTGTCTGCGATCGCGGCGGCGCTGTGGATCGACATTCCGCTCGAAGCCGTGATGCTCAAGATTTCCGACGGCACCGACGACTTCGCGCTCCTCGCGATCCCGTTCTTCGTGCTCGCCGGCGCGATCATGGCCGAAGGCGGCATGGCCATGCGCCTCATCAACCTCGCACGCGTGTTCGTCGGCTTCATTCGCGGCGGGCTCGCCCTCGTCAACGTGCTCGCGAGCACGCTGTTCGGCTGCATCTCGGGCTCGTCGGTCGCGGACACCGCCTCCATCGGCAGCGTGATGATTCCCCAGATGGCGAAGGCCGGCTATCCGCGCGTGTTCGCCACCAACGTCACGATCTGCGGGTCGGTGCAGGCGCTCCTGATCCCGCCGTCGCACAACGCCGTCATCTATTCGCTCGCTGCCGGCGGCACGATCTCGGTGGCGAAGCTCTTCATCGCCGGCATCTTTCCGGGCCTGCTGTTCGGGCTGTCGCTGATCGCGCTCGTGCTGTGGACCGCGCACAGGCGCGGGTACCCCAAGGGCGAACCGATCGCGCTGCGCGAGGTGCCGCGCATCGTCGTCGAGGCGCTGTGGGGACTCGTCACCGTCGTCATCATCATGGGCGGCATCCTGAGCGGCGTCTTCACGCCGACCGAGTCGGCCGCCGTCGCCTGCGTGTACGCCTTCCTCGTGACGCTGTTCGTGTACCGCGACTACAAGTGGCGCGAGCTGCCGCGACTCGTCCATCGCGTGGTCAAGACGGTGGCGATGGTCATGATGCTGATCGGCTTCTCGGTCGCGTTCGGCTACATGATGGCGATCATGCAGATCCCGGCGAAGATGACCGCGTTCTTCCTCTCGATCTCGGACAACAAGTACGTTTTCCTGCTGCTCGTCAACATCCTGCTGCTGGTGCTCGGCACGTTCATGGACCTCGCGCCGATGCTTCTGATCTGCACGCCGATCTTCATGCCGGTGATCGCGCAGCTCGGCATCGATCCGGTTCATTTCGGCATGATCATGATCCTCAACCTCGGCATCGGGCTCATCACGCCGCCGGTGGGGCCGACGCTGTTCGTCGGCTGCGCGATCGGCAAGGTGACGATGGAGCAGGTCAGCCGGGAGCTGTGGCCCTTCTACGGCGCGATGTGCCTGGCGCTGCTTCTTGTTACCTACATCCCGGCGCTGTCGCTCTGGCTGCCCAAGGTCTTCGGCACGCTCTGAAGCGCTCTCGGGCGCGCGGGTGGGGACCCTCTGCTTGCAAACGGCGGTTCCGGTTGTGCGGATACGCGACGAACCGGACGCCACGGCCTGTAAGTGGGTGAACGGTGTGGGCGCGCCGCTTGTCGGCTTCGGGCCGATCGTGTACGTTGTGCAGCACACGAATGTCGCCGGGTCGACGACCTGGCGCGAAATCGACGACCACGTCGACGTCTCGAGGGGGATTTCCAGCATGACCGACCTGCGGTGGTACGCGCGCGACGAAGGTGCGTGCGAGCCGCGGTGCGCGTGGGGCCCCGCGTCCAATCACTTGCACGGAGAACCTGAGCCATGAAACGCCAAGGGCTGCACGCTCTGCTCGCCGTCTTCCTCGCTTCCGGCGCGACGGTCGCACTCGCGCAAGCGCCGCACCCGGACCGCCTGGCCGCGCGCCAGGTGCCGGCTTCGCTCGCTTCGTCGCGGCTCGCCGCGCCGATCACTGCACAGAATGCTCGCGCGATTCTCGACCGTTCGCTGGCCGGAGCGAAGGGCGCCGGCCGCGTGATCATCCGGCTCTCGGCCGACTCGGCGGCGATCGCCTTCGCGAAGGGCGCGGATTCCGCGCAGGCGAAGCGCAACGCACGCGCGCAGCAGGACGCGTTCCTGGCCAGCGTGCGCCGCATCGATCCCGACGCGCGCGTGATCGCGCAGGTGCAGTCGGTGCTGAACGCGGTGTTCGTCGACGTGAAGGCGCTGCTCTTCACCAACGGCGACCGGACCGGCAACCATGGCGGCGCGACGCAGGCGACCGAAGCGCTATTGTTCCTGGCGCCGTAGCGCGTCGATCGTCCGCACGCCGCGTTGACGCGGCGTGCGGCGGCGCGACATTCCACCGCGGCCTACGGGGCCGCGGCTGCGTTAGCGCGGTGACGCCAGGTGCGCCGTGACGCGCACGCGTTCGCCGTTGAGCTCGACCTCGTAGCGCGCGCGAAGGATGTCGGCATCGCTTGGCGACGCGCCGCGCGCATAGCCCATCGCGACCGCGCGGCCGAGCCTCGCACTGTAGCCGGCCGAGGTCAGTTCGCCGACCGGTTCGCCGTTCATCGTGACGGGCTCGCCGCCCCACGGGAACGCCGACGGATCGTCGAACGTGAACACGACGAGGCGCTTGCGCACCGGTTGCCGTGCGGCCTCGCGCAGGGCGCCCTGTCCGACGAACGGCACGCGTTTGTCGAGCTTCACCGCGAAGCCGAGCCCGGCCTCGAACGGCGTCTCGTCGGGCGAGAGCTCCGCGCCCCACGCGCGCCGGCCCGCCTCGATGCGGAGCGCATCGATCGTGTAGTAGCCGGCGTCCCGCAGGCCGAGCGTGCGGCCGGCGTCACGCAGCGCGTCGTAGAGGGTCACGCATTGCTCGACCGGCACGTAGAGCTCGAACCCCGGGCCGCCGACGTAGCTCATGCGCGCCGCCCGCACGCGCGCGTAGCCGACGTCGACGTCGCGCGCCGTGGAGAACGGAATCGACGCGCGTGAGAAGTCGTCGGCCGAGAGCTTGGCGAGCAGCGGTTCCGCATTCGGACCCATCACCGACAGCACCGACCACGCGCCCGTCACGTCGACCAGTGCCGCGCGCTCATCGTCGTCGACATGGCGCTCGATCCACGCGAAGTCGCGCGTCGCCTGTCCCGAGCCGGTGACGATGAAGAACTCGTTCGCGGCAACGCGGAGCACGGTGAGGTCGCTCTCGATGCCGCCGCGGCGGTTCAGCATGGCGGTGTACACGATGTGCCCCGGCGCGACGTCGACCTCGTTCGCGCACAGGCGCTGCAGCACAGTGCACGCGTCACGGCCCTTCAGCACGAATTTCGCGAACGACGTCTGGTCGAAGACGACGACGCACTCCCGGCACGCGCGCTGCTCGTCGAGCACGTACGGAAGCCAGCCGGGCGTGTGCAGCGTCGGCGGCGGCTCGCTTGCGCCCAGCGGCAGGAAGTAGTTCGCGCGCTCCCAGTTGAGCCTGGAGCCGAACACGGCGCCGTTCCTCTTCAGCCGGTCGTAGAGCGGCGAGCGGCGCAGCGGCCGCACGGTGAGAAGCTCCTCGCGTGGCCAGCGCATCGCATAGTGCAGGCCGAGCGTCTCCACCGTGCGGTCGGCGAGATGCCGGCGGTTCGCATGGAAGCCGGCGAAGCGGCGGATGTCGACGTCCCAGAGGTCCACGGGCGGCTCGCCGT